>NZ_JABWMT020000039.1:0-26180 GCF_013368915.2 Escherichia sp. 93.1518 | reverse complement strand
GTGGCGTATATTACGCTTTCCTCTTTCAGAGTCAACCCTGAATTTCAGGATTTTTTCTCTTCGTTGTTACGACCATCTTGTGAAGTGTTTCACGTTGTCGTCTCAACGGAGGCGCATTATAGGGATCCCAATTTTTTGCACAAGCACTTTTTTGATCTTTTTTTCTGTTTGTTGTTTTTTCATCCTTTTTGCTGCATTCACATGCAAAATGGCGCATTTTTACATAGCAAAACACTTGCGCAAGGCTAATAAAGCACCCAAAGTCATAGATAAATCATTTTTCGTTGAGGTAAGTATGTCAGACACTCTACGCCCATACCGGGATCTTTTTCCACAAATCGGTCAGCGAGTCATGATCGACAGTAGTAGTGTGGTTATTGGTGATGTTCGGTTGGCCGATGATGTGGGGATCTGGCCACTTGTTGTAATTCGTGGTGATGTTAATTATGTTCAGATCGGCGCCCGAACCAATATCCAGGATGGCAGCGTTTTACACGTGACCCATAAATCAACGGCTAATCCACAAGGCAATCCGTTGGTCGTCGGCGAAGACGTTACGGTTGGACATAAAGTGATGCTCCACGGCTGCACCATTGGCAATCGTGTGCTGGTTGGGATGGGCTCAATTTTACTTGATGGCGCAATAGTAGAAGATGATGTGATGATTGGGGCGGGTAGCCTTGTCCCACAAAATAAACGGCTGGAGAGCGGATATCTGTATCTCGGTAGCCCCGTCAAGCAGATCCGCCCGTTAACTGATGAAGAAAAGTCCGGGTTACGCTATTCAGCTAATAACTACGTGAAATGGAAAGACGAGTATCTGGATCAAAGCAACCAAACCCAACCTTGATCATCTTCGCTTTGAGCCTGAATTAAGCTTTCTGCTTCTTCTTCCAGGTCCCAGCGATGCTGACGAAAATTCGCTAAGTACTGTTCTGGCGTATCCCCTGTAAAGCGATTCGCCAGACTTTCGCCAGTAATTGCACAAGTCAGTTGCATACCGTTCACCAGAGCGGGAAAACATACGCATTTTTTGCTCTCATTCCACTCCTCCCTGTCTGGAAACTGGATGGCCTGATTCACGCTGACAACTCCTGTTGCAATTGTTTGATAACTGGTTCTACGTCAGGCAGGACACCATGCCAAAGAAGGAAAGCATGTGCCGCCTGTGCCACCAGCATCCCTAATCCATCAGCATTACGCTTTGAGCCTTGCAGCTCACACCATGTCAGAAAAGGTGTTTTCCCTTTCTGATAGAACATGTCATAACAACAAATATCTGGATGAATAAGCGATGCTGGAATCGCTGGAATATCGCCACTAATGCCACTGGATGTTGCATTAATAATGAGATCGAACTCATGTCCTTCCAGTTTGTCCATACCCAACGCCTGAACACTGCCCGTATGCGCAAACAATTTTGCCAACTCTTCCGCGCGGGAAACCGTCCGATTAGTGATTGTTACCGCACAGTCCAGGGAAAGGAGCGGCAGTAATACGCCACGAGACGCCCCGCCAGCGCCAATAAGCAGAATACGTAAGCCAGAGCGGATAAAGGAGAGACGTTCCAGATCGCTTAACAAACCTACGCCATCGGTATTGTCACCCAGCAGGCGTCCATCTTCTAACCGCTTGAGGGTATTAACAGCGCCAGCCAATGCTGCCCGTTCAGTGAGTTCATCCGCTCTGGCAAAAGCCTCTTCTTTAAAAGGCACTGTCACATTTACACCTTTACCACCAGCGGCAAAGAATGCATTCAGTGTGTTGATGAAATCATTAATGGGTGCCAACACGCGCCCATAGGGATGTTCAATATTCAGCTGCTGCGCAAATTGCCGATGAATGAATGGCGATTTGCTATGTGCAATCGGATTACCAAAAACAGCATAGGTTTCCATCAACTTACCCCTGTCGAAACAGTTCACCCGTCAGGGCATCGCGGATTTCTGAAGGATTTAAACGCCCCCCCGTCTCACCAGGCACAACCGGGAACTCCACACCAAATTGTGCGCGAACTTCGTCGACTGTTCGACAAGGTGGCAATCCACTCAAGTTGGCACTGGTAGAAACCAGCGGTTTACCATAAGCCTGGCACAAAGCAATCACCAACGGATGGTCGGTGACTCGTACAGCAAGAGAATCAAAGCGGCCTGTTAACCAGCGCGGTGTTGTCGCCGGCGCGGGAAAGACAAAGGTAACAGGACCTGGCCAGCGAGAAAAAATGGATTCACGCTGCGCGTCCGTCAGCATACTGTCATCAATATAAGGTTTGAGCTGCTCGTAATTTGCCGCGATTAAAATCAGCCCCTTATCAACCGGACGCTGTTTTAACTCCAACAGTCGCATCACTGCAGTTTCGCTATCAGGATCGCACCCGACACCGAAAACGGCTTCCGTTGGATAGGCGATGACACGTTCTTCATTGAGGACATCTACCGCAGCCACGATAGCGTCTTCTTGCAGGTTATTATTCACGTTATTATTCCGCCGAAACCGGCTTTCCACATTGTTTACTGGCACAGAAATGTTTAACACCCTGCGCGGTTTTCTTTTCGATGAGTAGCGGATAATGGCACTCAGGGCACTCTCCGGCTATTGGTTTGAAGTTAATAGCAAATTGACACTCCGGGTAGCGATCACAGGAGTGGAATGTTTTGCCATAACGGGAGCGGCGCTGAACCAGATGGCCCGTCCGACATTGGGGACATGTAATTGCCGTTTCGTCCGGTTTATCAATAAGTTCAGTATGTTCGCATTCAGGGTAGTTACTGCAGCCAATAAACATACCAAAGCGTCCCTGGCGTAATACCAGATTTGCGCTACATACAGGGCAAACCTGCCCCTCCAGAACTTTGACGATATGTCCATCCGCTGAAGACTTCAGAGGACGGACGTAGTCACACGCCGGATACTGTGAGCATCCAAGAAACGGACCGTGTTTCCCGGATCGAATAACCAGTTCAGCCCCGCACTTTGGGCAGGACTCATTATTACGCACCGTGAACAGTGCTGATTTCGCCATAACAACTTATGCTGAATTAAAGAAATAATTAATGCAGCATACCTTCATTCACTTCAAAGAGTAATTCTTCCATTTGCTGGTACGCATTTTCGCAGCCCGGAATGTTGAATAACACCATCAGGATTACCCATTTCAGGTCTTCCAGGTCGAACTCTGCGGTATCCAGCGCGAGCACTCGCTCTATCACCATTTCACGGGTTTCAAGGTTAAGCACCTGAATTTGCTCAAGGAAAAGCAGAAATCCACGACAGCTGGCATCCAGTCTTTCGCACTCTTCAGGGGTATAAATACGCATGGAGAGTGGATCAGAGGCCAGTTGCATCGGTTCTGCCAGTCCTTCCTGATAATCAGCAAGCTTTTCCAGCCAAAGCAGGGCATTGTAGATATCTTCTCGATCAAATCCTGCGTCGGTAAGATCCTGTTCAAGTTTGTCTTGATCCACACGCAACTCAGCTTCTGTGTGAATATAGGTTTCAAACAAATACATTAGTACGTCGAACATGGCATGCCCTCCTCAATCGGACATAGCCGCCGGGTACTGCTGCGATCCACCCTGCTAACTCCAGTTCTAGTAGTTGAGTAACTACCTCTGGCACAGGTTGGCCGGCACGTTCAGCGACGACGTCAACAGGTGTTACCTCATCTCCTACGTTAGCCAGGAGCTCAGGAAATGGCAATGCCACGTCTTCCTGATCTGGTGAATAAAATGAATTTTCAGGGGCATCTGGCAACCAGTGCAGTCCGTATTGCAAATTTTCCAGAATTTCTTCCGGTTCCGTCACAAGAGTCGCACCTTGTTTTATTAACCAGTGAGACCCTTCGCTTCCCGGACTCCCTAATGGACCGGGCAAGGCAAAAACTTCTCGCCCCTGTTCAAGCGCACAACGTGCTGTCACCAAAGAACCACTGCGTAAAGCAGCTTCTACCACCAGTACACCTTTACTTAGACCACTGATAATGCGATTTCTTCGCGGGAAATTGTAAGACAGTGGTGGAACATCCAGCGGAAATTCGGAAACGATCGCGCCTCCCTGTTCAAGCAGACTAGCGGCGAGTTGGATATGGCGACGCGGATGAATGGTATTGAGTCCATTTCCCAGCACCGCAATACTAACGCCATTTACCTGTACCGCCGCTTTATGCGCCACACCATCGATTCCACGCGCCAGTCCACTGGTAATCGTTACGCCACGTGTCGCCAGCGATTCGCAAAATAATCGTCCCCAGCGTTCGCCATACCATGAATGAGCACGACTTCCCACGACGGCAAGCTGAAATGATCGCAATGCGGGAAGCTCCCCGGCAACAAACAGAGCTCCGGGATAATCAACCGTTGCGAGAAGTTGAGGAGGGTAAAATTCGCTATCCGCTGGGATAAAATGATGGTTAGGTTGCTCAAGCCACATAAGCGCACTATCCAGACTCTTCTGCGAAAAAGAGAGGAAACGCTGTGCCTGTCGTAAGGAAAGCCCTACTTGTTGCAATATAACAACATCAATGTGTGGTAGTTTCGCCAACGCGTGAGCCATACGGACCATATCATCGCCGTACAAGCTGCTGATGCTCATCAGACGCAGCCAAATTTCTGTATCGACCATCCTTATCTCCCTGCCATAAGCAGCCTTAGCAATCTTTGCGATTGGTCAGTGATGCTGTCAATCAGAGGGGGATTTGTCTAGAATAGAAGAAATAATCTTTCTAACTCCTGAACACATCTCTGGAGATTTATGTCAGTTTTGCAAGTGTTACATATTCCGGACGAGCGGCTTCGCAAAGTTGCTAAACCGGTAGAAGAAGTGAATGCAGAAATTCAGCGTATCGTCGATGATATGTTCGAGACGATGTACGCAGAAGAAGGTATTGGCCTGGCGGCAACCCAGGTTGATATCCATCAACGTATCATTGTTATTGATGTTTCGGAAAACCGTGACGAACGGTTGGTGTTAATCAATCCGGAGCTTTTAGAAAAAAGCGGCGAAACAGGCATTGAAGAAGGTTGCCTGTCGATCCCTGAACAACGTGCTTTAGTACCGCGCGCAGAGAAAGTGAAAATTCGCGCCCTGGACCGCGACGGTAAACCATTTGAACTGGAAGCAGACGGTCTGTTAGCCATCTGTATTCAGCATGAGATGGATCATCTGGTTGGCAAACTGTTTATGGATTACCTGTCACCGCTGAAACAACAACGTATTCGTCAGAAAGTTGAAAAACTGGATCGTCTGAAAGCCCGGGCTTAAGGATAAGAATTAACGTGTCAGAATCACTACGTATTATTTTTGCGGGTACACCTGACTTTGCAGCGCGTCATCTTGACGCGCTGTTGTCTTCTGGACATAACGTTGTTGGCGTGTTTACCCAACCTGACCGACCAGCAGGACGCGGCAAAAAGCTGATGCCCAGTCCGGTCAAAGTGCTGGCTGAAGAAAAAGGCTTACCCATTTTTCAGCCTGTTTCCTTGCGTCCACAAGAAAACCAGCAACTGGTCGCCGATCTGCAAGCTGATGTTATGGTCGTCGTCGCTTATGGGCTGATTCTGCCTAAAGCTGTGCTGGAGATGCCACGTCTCGGCTGTATCAATGTTCACGGTTCACTGCTGCCTCGCTGGCGCGGTGCCGCGCCAATCCAACGTTCGTTATGGGCGGGTGATGCAGAAACTGGCGTGACCATTATGCAAATGGATGTCGGTTTGGACACCGGCGACATGCTTTATAAACTCTCCTGCCCGATTACCGCAGAAGATACCAGTGGTACGCTGTACGACAAACTGGCAGAGCTTGGCCCACAAGGGCTTATCACCACGTTGAAACAACTGGCAGACGGCACGGCGAAACCAGAAGTTCAGGACGAAACTCTTGTCACTTACGCTGAAAAGTTGAGTAAAGAAGAAGCGCGTATTGACTGGTCGCTTTCGGCAGCCCAACTTGAACGCTGCATTCGCGCTTTCAATCCATGGCCAATGAGCTGGCTGGAAATTGAAGGACAACCGGTTAAAGTCTGGAAAGCGTCGGTCATTGATACGGCAACCAAAGCCGCACCAGGAACGATCCTTGAAGCCAACAAACAAGGCATCCAGGTTGCAACTGGTGATGGCATCCTGAACCTGCTCTCGTTACAACCTGCGGGTAAGAAAGCGATGAGCGCGCAAGACCTCCTGAATTCTCGTCGGGAATGGTTTGTTCCGGGCAACCGTCTGGCCTGATAGTCCACTCTTCTAAGCCCGGTCTTGCCGGGCATTTTTATACTTATGAAAAAACAACGTAATTTACGTAGCATGGCGGCCCAGGCCATTGAACAAGTCGTCGAGCAAGGGCAATCATTAAGCAACATTCTGCCACCGCTACAGCAAAAAGTTTCCGATAAAGACAAAGCACTTCTTCAAGAGTTGTGCTTTGGCGTACTGCGTACGCTCTCACAGCTAGACTGGCTGATTAATAAGTTAATGGCCCGTCCGATGACCGGCAAACAGCGGACCGTGCATTACCTGATTATGGTCGGACTGTACCAACTACTTTATACCCGTATTCCGCCACACGCCGCGCTTGCGGAAACAGTTGAAGGCGCAGTTGCGATTAAACGCCCGCAGCTTAAAGGGTTGATTAACGGCGTATTACGCCAGTTCCAGCGTCAGCAAGAAGAGTTATTAGCCGAGTTTAATGCCAGTGATGCACGTTATCTGCATCCTTCCTGGTTGCTGAAGCGTCTGCAAAAAGCATATCCAGAGCAGTGGCAATCCATCGTCGAAGCCAATAACCAGCGCCCGCCGATGTGGCTACGCATTAATCGTACGCATCATTCCCGCGATAGCTGGATTGGACTTCTGGAAGAAGCAGGCATGAAAGGCTTCCCACATGCGGATTACCCGGATGCTGTACGCCTGGAAACACCCGCGCCGGTTCATGCGCTACCAGGTTTTGAAGAAGGATGGGTTACCGTTCAGGATGCATCAGCACAAGGTTGCATGACCTGGCTTGCTCCACAAAACGGTGAACACATTCTGGATCTTTGTGCCGCCCCCGGCGGTAAAACAACACATATCCTTGAGGTGGCACCAGAAGCGCAAGTGCTGGCGGTTGATATTGACGAACAGCGCCTTTCTCGCGTTTACGACAATTTAAAACGCCTTGGTATGAAGGCAATCGTGAAACAAGGTGATGGCCGTTACCCTTCCCAATGGTGCGGCGAGCAACAGTTTGATCGCATTTTATTAGATGCGCCTTGTTCGGCGACCGGTGTAATTCGTCGCCATCCGGATATTAAATGGTTGCGTCGCGACCGCGATATCCCGGAACTCGCGCAGTTGCAGTCTGAAATTCTTGACGCCATCTGGCCGCATTTAAAATCCGGTGGAACCCTGGTTTATGCCACCTGTTCGGTGTTACCGGAAGAGAACAGCCAGCAGATTAAAGCCTTTTTGCAACGTACGGATGATGCCGTACTTTGCGAAACCGGAACACCAGAGCAACCTGGTAAGCAAAATCTGCCAGGCTCCGAAGAAGGCGACGGCTTCTTTTACGCTAAGCTAATCAAAAAGTGATGAGATAACGGGTCGCGACTGATGAAAATTATCATTCTGGGTGCCGGTCAGGTTGGCGGCACGCTGGCGGAGAACCTGGTTGGTGAGAACAACGATATTACCGTTGTCGATACTAATGGTGAGCGTCTGCGGACCTTGCAGGATAAATTTGACCTGCGTGTTGTGCAGGGGCATGGCTCTCATCCACGCGTATTGCGGGAGGCCGGTGCCGACGACGCCGATATGCTGGTTGCTGTAACCAGTTCAGATGAAACTAATATGGTTGCCTGCCAGGTAGCCTACTCACTTTTCAACACCCCTAATCGCATCGCTCGTATCCGCTCGCCGGACTACGTTCGAGATGCTGATAAGCTATTCCATTCTGATGCCGTACCGATTGATCATCTGATCGCACCAGAGCAGTTGGTTATCGATAATATTTACCGACTGATTGAATATCCCGGCGCATTGCAGGTGGTGAACTTCGCTGAGGGTAAAGTCAGCCTGGCTGTGGTTAAAGCCTATTATGGTGGCCCGCTGATTGGTAATGCACTTTCGACCATGCGCGAACATATGCCACATATCGATACTCGTGTGGCAGCAATTTTCCGCCACGATCGCCCCATTCGTCCGCAAGGTTCGACCATCGTTGAAGCTGGTGATGAAGTGTTCTTTATTGCCGCTTCACAACATATCCGCGCGGTGATGAGCGAATTACAACGTCTGGAAAAACCGTATAAGCGGATTATGCTGGTAGGCGGCGGCAACATCGGCGCTGGACTGGCGCGTCGTCTGGAAAAAGATTACAGCGTCAAACTCATCGAACGTAATCAGCAGCGCGCAGCCGAATTGGCGGAAAAGTTGCAGAATACGATCGTCTTTTTTGGCGATGCGTCGGATCAGGAACTGCTGGCTGAAGAACATATTGATCAAGTTGATCTGTTTATTGCCGTCACCAACGATGACGAAGCCAATATCATGTCCGCCATGCTTGCCAAACGTATGGGGGCGAAAAAGGTGATGGTGTTGATCCAGCGTCGCGCTTATGTGGATCTGGTTCAAGGAAGCGTGATCGATATTGCTATTTCACCGCAACAGGCAACTATTTCTGCGTTGCTCAGTCATGTGCGAAAAGCTGATATTGTTGGTGTTTCCTCACTCCGTCGCGGTGTGGCTGAAGCTATTGAAGCTGTTGCTCACGGTGATGAGAGCACTTCTCGTGTTGTTGGTCGGGTTATTGATGAAATTAAACTGCCGCCTGGGACAATTATCGGTGCGGTGGTACGTGGAAACGACGTGATGATTGCTAATGATAATTTACGCATTGAGCAAGGCGATCACGTAATTATGTTCCTCACAGATAAAAAGTTTATTACCGACGTCGAAAGACTCTTCCAGCCAAGCCCTTTCTTTTTGTAATTAATAAGGCGTCTAATGACGCCTTATTATTTCCCTTTGATTATCAAGGATTAATTAAATTCATTCCAGGCAGGAAAATGGCTTAACATTTGTTAGACTTATAAATGTCAGTTTCATAGGGAGAATAACATGAGCATTATTAAAGAATTTCGCGAATTTGCGATGCGCGGGAACGTGGTGGATTTGGCAGTGGGTGTCATTATCGGCGCGGCATTCGGTAAGATCGTCTCTTCACTGGTTGCTGATATCATCATGCCGCCACTGGGTTTATTAATTGGCGGGATCGACTTTAAACAGTTTGCTGTCACATTACGCGATGCGCAGGGGGATGTACCCGCTGTTGTTATGCATTACGGCGTCTTCATTCAAAACGTATTTGATTTTCTGATTGTTGCCTTTGCCATCTTTATGGCGATTAAGCTAATCAACAAACTGAATCGGAAAAAAGAAGAACCGGCGGCGGCTCCAGCACCAACTAAAGAAGAAGTATTACTGACAGAAATTCGTGATTTGCTGAAAGAGCAGAATAACCGCTCTTAACAAGCGCCAGAAAGCAGAAGGCCAGTGGTAAAAAAGCGATTCACTTTCTTGCCACTGGCCTCCCAGTTCCCCCGATTGGCATGTTTTCCTTTTCGCATATAGCTGCCTTTCCCTTTTTTATTTTTCTCTACGCGTTGTCTGAACAGGGGGTCATGCAGTAATGCTTCTATCGCATTATCCTTTATCTGCCCTTTAGTATGCTGATATCGGCTCATAAAAACTCCAGTTGGTTGTTTAACGGCGCGAGTGTAATCCCGCCAGTGCAATAAATCAACAGCCACTCTTAACGCCACTCGCTCCTTGCTCAAGAGCTTCAAGAATCGAGCAATAAACGCTGCTATGAGCCGTCCCACAACAGGCATCATTAAGCCGTTGCAGAGAACGTTGCATACTCTGCAACTCGGCTATCCGCGCTTCCACTTCCTGTAATCTTTCCTGCACAATGCCTTTTGATTCCTGACAGGTATGGTGTTCAGGATCGATACGGATCGACAGTAATTCTCGGATCGACTCAAGGCTGAAACCGAGCTGTCTGGCGTGACGAATAAACTTCAAACGTCGGAGATCGCTTTCGGTATAAAGACGAAAACCACCTTCGGTACGTACTTCATGATCCATCATTTGTTGCTTTTCGTAATAACGAATCGTGTCAGGCGTTACTTCCGCAAGTTTTGCCAGCTCACCAATGCGATACATATTTACTCCATTAGTTATCATTGATTTTATTCAACAATTTTTCAGCATACACGCCACGTAAAAAATCGGTGCTCAATCCTGCTTGTCGCAGCTTTAACTCCAGTAATAACAACCGACGACTAATCTCATGATATTGCGGATCGTCCTGGCGAATGCCTTTGAGGATATCCATAAGTTGAATTGCCTCCTTTCGCTGTTCAAGTTCTGGAGGTAAGTAACCGGCATTCTTCAACAAGCGATACCCCGCACGTAATTCCGGTGGCACGTGGGAATCATCATCAAGTATCAATGGTTCGCCGCTACCTGGCAGGTTATCAAACTCACCTTTCGCTTGCGCTTCTGATATATGGCGCTCTGCCCACTGGTCAAGTAACCACATAAATACTCCAGGGGATGAACAAAAAGAGTACAGCTATTGTAGATAAGTGGGGATACTACAGGTATAAAAAAACCCGCCGGGGCGGGTTTTTTTACGTTGCTTCAGATTACTCTGCAGCAGCTTCTGCTTTCTCTGAACGATCAACCAGCTCGATGTAAGCCATCGGCGCGTTGTCGCCTGCACGGAAACCACACTTCAGAATACGAGTGTAACCACCGGCACGGCTCGCGAAACGCGGGCCCAGTTCGTTAAACAGTTTTGCCACGATCTCGTTATCACGAGTACGGGCGAATGCCAGACGACGATTAGCAACGCTATCAGTCTTGGCAAGAGTAATCAGCGGCTCAACTACGCGGCGCAGCTCTTTCGCTTTAGGCAGAGTCGTCTTGATGATTTCATGACGAACCAGTGAACCTGCCATATTGCGGAACATAGCCTGGCGATGGCTGCTGTTGCGGTTCAGTTGACGACCACTCTTACGATGGCGCATGACCTTATCCTTCTCAGTAAAACCTTAACCTGTGATCCGGTTACTCGTCAGCGATGCTTGCCGGTGGCCAGTTTTCCAGGCGCATACCCAGAGACAGTCCACGGGAAGCCAGCACGTCTTTAATCTCAGTAAGAGATTTTTTACCAAGGTTAGGCGTTTTAAGGAGCTCAACCTCGGTACGCTGTACCAGATCACCGATATAGTGGATAGCTTCTGCTTTAAGGCAGTTAGCAGAGCGGACAGTCAATTCCAGATCGTCAACAGGGCGCAGCAGGATCGGATCGAACTCTGGTTTCTCTTCTTTCACTTCCGGCTGACGTACATCACGTAAGTCAACGAAAGCTTCCAGTTGTTCAGCCAGAATGGTTGCCGCACGACGAATCGCCTCTTCAGGATCGATTGTGCCGTTGGTTTCCATTTCGATGACCAGCTTGTCCAGGTCGGTACGCTGTTCTACACGCGCTGCTTCAACATTGTAGGCAATACGCTCTACAGGGCTGTAGCATGCGTCGACCAGCAGACGGCCGATTGGGCGCTCATCTTCTTCCGAATGAATTCGGGTAGAAGCCGGCACATAACCACGACCGCGCTGAACTTTGATACGCATGCTAATAGACGCGTTCTCATCGGTCAGGTGGCAGATCACGTGCTGCGGCTTGACGATTTCGACATCACCGTCGTGGGTGATATCGGCTGCAGTCACAGGGCCAATGCCAGATTTATTCAAGGTAAGAATAACTTCATCTTTGCCCTGAACTCTCACCGCCAGCCCTTTCAGGTTGAGCAGGATTTCCAGGATATCTTCCTGAACGCCTTCTTTGGTGCTGTACTCATGTAGTACACCATCAATCTCAACCTCGGTCACCGCGCAACCCGGCATCGATGAGAGCAGAATACGGCGCAGTGCGTTACCCAGAGTATGGCCAAAGCCACGCTCTAAAGGCTCAAGGGTCACCTTGGCGTGCGTCGAACTCACTTGCTCGATATCAACCAGGCGCGGTTTTAGAAACTCTGTCACAGAACCCTGCATTGTGTCCTCTCTTTGGTACTAAGCTTTACTTAGAGTAAAGCTCGACGATCAGGTGTTCGTTAATGTCCGCAGACAGATCAGAACGCTCCGGCTTACGCTTAAACGTACCTTCCATCTTGCCAGCATCAACTTCCAGCCAGGTTGGCTTTTCACGCTGCTCAGCCAGCTCCAGAGCGGCTTTCACGCGAGACTGCTTCTTCGCTTTCTCACGAATGCTTACAACGTCATTCGGACTAACCTGATAAGAAGCGATGTTAACAACACGACCGTTTACCATAATTGCTTTATGGCTAACCAGCTGACGTGCTTCTGCACGAGTGGCACCGAAGCCCATACGGTATACAACGTTGTCCAGACGACCTTCCAGCAGAGCCAACAGGTTTTCACCGGTGTTGCCTTTCAGACGTGCTGCTTCTTTATAGTAGTTACGGAACTGACGCTCCAGCACACCATAGATACGGCGAACTTTTTGCTTTTCACGCAACTGCACACCATAGTCAGACAGACGCGGTTTACGCGCACCGTGCTGGCCAGGAGCTTGTTCAATTTTACACTTGGTATCGATCGCGCGAACGCCAGACTTAAGGAATAAGTCGGTGCCCTCACGACGGCTCAGCTTGAGCTTAGGACCCAAATATCTTGCCATTTTCTTTCTCCAACAAACCTGGAAAACGAAGCGTTATACGCGACGTTTTTTCGGCGGACGACAACCGTTATGAGGGATCGGAGTCACATCAGTAATGTTAGTGATGCGGAAACCTGCGGCGTTCAGAGCACGAATAGTAGATTCGCGGCCTGGACCCGGACCTTTAACCATAACTTCCAGATTCTTGATGCCGTATTCTTTCACGGCGTCAGCGCAACGCTCTGCTGCAACCTGAGCTGCAAACGGAGTGGATTTGCGAGAACCACGGAAACCGGAACCACCGGCAGTTGCCCAACCCAACGCGTTACCCTGACGATCAGTGATAGTCACGATGGTGTTGTTGAAAGAAGCATGGATATGAGCCACGCCGTCAGAGACTTGTTTTCTTACACGTTTACGTGCACGAATTGGTGCCTTTGCCATTATTCAATCACCCCGATTATTTCTTGATCGGTTTGCGCGGACCCTTACGGGTACGTGCGTTGGTCTTGGTACGCTGACCGCGAACCGGGAGACCACGACGATGACGCAAACCGCGATAGCAACCAAGATCCATCAGGCGCTTGATGCTCATGCTGATTTCACGGCGCAGATCACCTTCAACGACAAATTTGGCAACTTCGTCACGCAGCGTGTCGATTTGTCCTTCAGACAGCTCACTGATCTTAACATCTTCAGCGATACCCGCTGCAGCCAGGATGGCTTTGGAACGGGTCTTGCCGACGCCATAAATCGAAGTTAATGCGATTACGGCATGCTTATGATCAGGAATGTTAATGCCTGCTATACGGGCCACTATGCACTCCTACTATTTAATATGTACGTTCCATGCTGAAAAGCCCGTTTTCAGGATACTCAAATGGAAACGCACAGACATACAAAAGATTGGCTGGCTAATCTAGCCAGCTCAACCCAACTTTGCAAGAAAAATATGCGAATAAATCAGCCTTGGCGCTGTTTATGCTTCGGCTCGGCACTGCAAATCACACGGATGACACCATCACGCTTAACGATTTTGCAGTTACGGCATAATTTCTTGACGGAAGCACGAACTTTCATTTTTACTCTCCGTAACTTCTCGGGCGACCAATTATCGGCCGTAGCCTTTCAGGTTCGCCTTCTTCAATGCAGACTCATACTGACTGGACATCATCAGAGTTTGCACTTGAGCCATAAAGTCCATAATCACGACAACAACGATAAGCAGTGAGGTCCCACCGAAGTAGAACGGTACTTTCATTGCATCACGCATGAACTCCGGGATCAGGCAGATAAAGGTAATGTACAACGCACCAACCAGGGTCAGACGGGTCATTACTTTATCGATATACTTCGCCGTTTGCTCTCCCGGACGAATTCCTGGTACAAATGCACCGGACTTCTTCAGGTTATCTGCTGTTTCACGCGGGTTGAAAACCAACGCCGTGTAGAAGAAACAGAAGAAGATGATTGCAGACGCATAGAGTAACACATAAAGCGGTTGCCCAGGCTGCAAATACAGCGAAATTGTTGTCAGCCAGTTCCAACCAGTACCGCCCCCGAACCATGACGCGATGGTCGCCGGGAACAGAATAATACTGGAAGCGAAGATTGCCGGGATTACCCCCGCCATATTCACTTTCAGCGGTAAATGTGTGCTCTGTGCAGCATAGACACGACGACCTTGCTGACGTTTCGCGTAGTTTACCACAATGCGGCGTTGACCACGCTCAACAAATACAACAAAGAACGTCACTGCAAATACTAATACTGCAACCAACAGCAACACGAGGAAGTGCAGGTCGCCTTGACGCGCTTGCTCGATAGTATGGGCAATGGCTGGCGGGAGTCCCGCGACAATACCGGCGAAGATAATGATTGAAATACCGTTGCCGATACCTCGTTCAGTGATCTGTTCGCCCAACCACATCAGGAACATGGTTCCCGTGACCAGACTTACAACAGCGGTGAAGTAGAATGCAAAGCCCGGGTTAATAACCAGGCCTTGCATACCAGGCATATTCGGCAGACCGGTAGCAATACCGATCGACTGGAATATTGCCAGCACCAGAGTACCGTAACGGGTGTACTGGCTGATCTTACGACGACCAGACTCCCCTTCTTTCTTAATTTCTGCCAGCGTTGGGTGAACCACCGTCAGCAGCTGGATAATGATCGACGCCGAAATATACGGCATGATCCCCAGAGCAAAGATAGAAGCACGGCTGAGAGCACCACCAGAGAACATGTTAAACATCTCAATGATGGTGCCTCGCTGTTGCTCAAGCAGTTTGGCAAGTACAGCGGCATCAATACCAGGGATCGGAATAAAAGAGCCAATACGGAACACAATCAGCGCACCGATAACAAACAGCAGTCTGCGTTTCAGCTCGCCTAAGCCACCTTTGGCACTTTGAAAATCTAATCCCGGTTGTTTAGCCATCTGCTACTTATTCCTCGATTTTACCGCCAGCAGCTTCGATAGCAGCACGAGCGCCTTTAGTAACACGCAGGCCACGAACAGTTACCGGAGTAGTTACTTCGCCAGCCAGGATCACTTTCGCGAACTCGATCTGGATACCGATAATGTTAGCCGCTTTCAGCGTATTCAGGTCTACAACACCGCCTTCTACTTTAGCCAGGTCAGACAGACGAACTTCGGCTGTAATCGCTGCTTTACGAGAAGTGAAGCCGAATTTCGGCAGACGACGGTACAGAGGCATCTGACCACCTTCGAAACCGCGACGTACGCCACCGCCAGAACGAGATTTCTGACCTTTGTGACCACGACCACCGGTTTTACCGAGGCCAGAACCGATACCACGACCCAGGCGTTTACCCGCCTTTTTGGAGCCTTCGGCCGGAGACAGAGTATTTAAACGCATCTCTTACTCCTCAACTTTAACCATGAAGGAAACCGCGTTGATCATACCGCGAATAGCAGGAGTATCCTCGCGCTCTACGGTGTGACCAATACGACGCAGACCCAGGCCAAGCAGCGTTGCCTTGTGTTTCGGCAGACGACCGATTGCACTGCGGGTTTGAGTAATTTTAATAGTCTTTGCCATGGTTTATTTCCCCAGAATTTCTTCAACGGATTTACCACGCTTGGCAGCGACCATTTCTGGAGAACTCATATTTTCCAGGCCATCAATAGTTGCACGAACCACGTTGATCGGGTTGGTGGAACCATATGCTTTAGCCAGAACGTTATGAACCCCAGCGACTTCCAGAACGGCGCGCATTGCACCACCGGCGATGATACCGGTACCTTCGGAAGCCGGCTGCATGAATACGCGAGAACCCGTGTGAACACCTTTAACAGGGTGTTGCAGAGTGCCGTTATTCAGCGCGACGTTAATCATATTGCGACGGGCTTTTTCCATCGCTTTCTGGATCGCTGCTGGAACTTCACGCGCTTTACCGTAACCAAAACCAACGCGACCGTTACCATCACCAACTACAGTCAGAGCTGTGAAGGAGAAAATACGACCACCTTTAACGGTTTTAGATACGCGGTTTACCGCGATCAGCTTTTCCTGCAGTTCGCCAGCTTGTTTTTCGATGTGAGCCATCTTACACCTCTACCTTAGAACTGAAGGCCAGCTTCACGGGCAGCATCTGCCAGTGCCTGGACACGACCATGATATTGGAACCCGGAACGGTCAAAGGATACATCTTTGATGCCTTTTTCCAGAGCGCGTTCAGCGACAGCTTTACCCACAGCTGCAGCCGCGTCTTTGTTACCGGTGTACTTCAGTTGTTCAGCGATAGCTTTTTCTACAGTAGAAGCAGCTACCAGAACTTCAGAACCGTTCGGTGCAATTACCTGTGCGTAAATGTGACGCGGGGTACGATGTACCACCAGGCGAGTTGCGCCCAGCTCCTGGAGCTTGCGGCGTGCGCGGGTCGCACGACGGATACGAGCAGATTTCTTATCCATAGTGTTACCTTACTTCTTCTTAGCCTCTTTGGTACGCACGACTTCGTCGGCGTAACGAACACCCTTGCCTTTGTAAGGCTCAGGACGACGGTAGGCGCGCAGATCCGCTGCAACCTGACCGATCACCTGCTTATCAGCGCCTTTCAGCACGATTTCAGTCTGAGTCGGACATTCAGCAGTGATACCCGCAGGCAGCTGATGGTCAACAGGATGAGAGAAACCCAGAGACAGGTTAATCACATTGCCTTTAACCGCTGCACGGTAACCTACACCAACCAGCTGCAGCTTCTTAGTGAAGCCTTCGGTAACACCGATAACCATTGAGTTCAGCAGGGCACGCGCGGTACCAGCCTGAGCCCAACCGTCTGCGTAACCATCACGCGGACCGAAGGTCAGGGTATTATCTGCATGTTTAACTTCAACAGCATCGTTGAGAGTACGAGTCAGCTCGCCGTTTTTACCTTTGATCGTAATAACCTGACCGTTGATTTTTACATCAACGCCGGCAGGAACAACGACCGGTGCTTTAGCAACACGAGACATTTTTTCCTCCGATTAGGCTACGTAGCAGATAATTTCGCCACCAAGACCAGCCTGGCGCGCTGCACGATCAGTCATAACACCTTTAGAGGTAGAAACAACTGCGATACCCAGACCCGCCATAACTTTCGGCAGCTCATCTTTACGTTTATAGATGCGCAGACCTGGGCGGCTGACACGCTGAATGCTTTCTACAACAGCTTTGCCCTGGAAATACTTAAGAGTCAGTTCCAGTTCAGGCTTGGTGTCGCCTTCAACTTTAAAATCTTCAATAAAACCTTCTTCCTTCAGCACGTTGGCGATTGCCACTTTCAGCTTGGAGGAAGGCATGGTGACCGCAGCTTTGTTCGCGGCCTGACCGTTACGGATACGGGTCAGCATATCCGCGATCGGATCTTGCATGCTCATCTGTCTTTACTCCCGTGATTCAATTGGTGACAATTACCAGCTAGCCTTTTTCAGACCCGGGATTTCACCGCGCATAGCGGCTTCACGGACCTTAATACGGCTCAACCCGAACTTCCGCAGGAAACCATGCGGACGACCTGTTTGACGGCAGCGGTTACGCTGACGAGACGGGCTGGAATCACGCGGCAGAGTCTGCAGCTTGAGAACAGCATTCCAACGATCTTCGTCGGAAGCGTTCACATCAGAGATGATCGCTTTCAGTTCAGCGCGTTTCGCGAAGTATTTATCAGCTAAAGCTACGCGTTTTACTTCGCGTGCTTTCATTGATTGCTTAGCCATTTAGTAACCCTACCTTACTTGCGGAACGGGAAGTCAAAGGCAGCCAGCAGAGCACGGCCTTCTTCGTCAGATTTCGCAGTAGTGGTAATGGTAATATCCAAACCACGAACGCGGTCGACTTTATCGTAGTCGATTTCTGGGAAGATGATCTGCTCACGGACACCCATGCTGTAGTTACCACGACCGTCGAAAGACTTAGCGGACAGGCCACGGAAGTCACGGATACGAGGTACAGCAATAGTGATCAGGCGCTCAAAGAACTCCCACATGCGTTCGCCACGCAGAGTTACTTTACAGCCGATCGGATAGCCCTGACGGATTTTGAAGCCTGCAACAGATTTGCGTGCTTTGGTGATCAGCGGTTTTTGACCGGAGATTGCTGCCAGGTCTGCTGCTGCGTTATCCAGCAGTTTTTTGTCAGCGATCGCTTCACCAACACCCATGTTCAGGGTGATCTTCTCGACCCGAGGGACTTGCATGACAGAATTGTAGTTAAACTCAGTCATGAGTTTTTTAACTACTTCGTCTTTGTAGTAATCATGCAGTTTCGCCATCGTACTACTCCAAATTACTTGATAGTTTCGCTGTTAGACTTGAAGAAACGGACTTTTTTACCGTCTTCGAATCTAAAGCCTACACGGTCAGCCTTGCCGGTTGCCGCATTGAAGATTGCTACGTTGGAAACCTGAATAGCGGCTTCTTTTTCAACGATGCCACCCGGTTGGTTCAGAGCCGGAACCGGCTTCTGGTGTTTCTTAACCAGGTTGATACCTTCAACAATGACCTTGCCGGAAGACAGGACATTCTTAACTTTACCGCGTTTACCTTTATCTTTACCGGTTAACACGATAACTTCGTCATCACGACGGATTTTCGCTGCCATGATTCGCTCCTTAGAGTACTTCTGGTGCCAGAGAGATAATTTTCATGAACTTCTCACTACGAAGCTCACGAGTTACCGGCCCAAAAATACGCGTACCGATAGGCTGCTCGCTGTTGTTGTTCAGAAGAACACAAGCATTACCATCGAAGCGAATGACAGAACCGTCCGGGCGACGAACACCCTTCTTGGTGCGCACCACTACCGCCTTCAGCACATCACCTTTTTTGACCTTACCACGCGGAATTGCTTCTTTGATGGTGATCTTGATGATGTCGCCTACGCCTGCGTAGCGACGGTGCGAGCCACCCAGAACCTTGATACACATTACGCGACGTGCACCGGAGTTGTCGGCGACGTTCAGCATAGTCTGTTCTTGGATCATTTTAGTGCTCCGCTAATGTCAACTACTACTGAGACCCGAAAATCAGGTCGTTAAAAATCCCCATATCGAGGGCGCGGCATTATAACACCGCTTCAAAGATATGGGTAGAAAAAATAAACGGCTCATTTCTGAGCCGTTTATTCGTATCGAGAGAGTGTACTGTATTACAGAACCGCTTTCTCTACAACGCGAACCAGCGTCCAGGATTTAGTCTTGGACAGCGGACGGCATTCGCGGATTTCAACCACGTCACCGATACCGCATTCGTTGTTCTCGTCATGTACGTGCAGTTTGGTCGTACGCTTGATGAATTTACCGTAGATCGGGTGTTTCACAAAACGTTCGATAGCAACAACAATGGATTTCTCCATTTTGTCGCTAACAACGCGACCTTGCAGAGTACGGATTTTATCGGTCATTACGCACCCGCCTTCTCGTTCAGTAAAGTCTTAACGCGTGCGACATCGCGACGCACTTGCTTCAACAGGTGAGACTGTTGCAGCTGGCCACTTGCAGCCTGCATACGCAGGTTGAACTGCTCACGCAGCAGGTTCAGCAGCTCGGTGTTCAGCTCTTCAACGCTCTTCTCACGCAGCTCTTTTGCTTTCATTACATCACCGTCTTAGTTACAAAGGTGGTTTTAATCGGCAGTTTCGCTGCTGCCAGCTTGAATGCTTCACGGGCCAGCTCTTCCGGAACACCGTCCATTTCATACAGGACTTTACCCGGCTGAATCAAGGCAACCCAATACTCCACGTTACCTTTACCTTTACCCATACGCACTGCCAGCGGCTTTTCAGTGATCGGTTTGTCCGGGAACACACGGATCCAGATCTTACCTTGACGCTTAACTGCACGGGTCATAGCACGACGTGCTGCTTCGATCTGACGGGCAGTCAGACGACCACGGCCAACAGCTTTCAGACCGAAGCTGCCGAAGCTAACATCCGTACCCTGCGCCAGACCGCGGTTACGGCCTTTGTGCATTTTACGGAATTTTGTACGCTTTGGTTGTAACATCAGCGACGCTCCTTATTTACGGCCTTTACGCTGCTGCTTTTTAGGTTGTACAGCCGGTTTTTCCGGTTGTTCAACAGCAGCCATACCACCCAGGATCTCGCCTTTGAAGATCCACACTTTAACGCCGATTACACCGTAAGTGGTGTGCGCTTCAGAGGTGTTGTAGTCGATGTCAGCACGCAGAGTGTGCAGCGGTACGCGACCTTCGCGGTACCATTCGGTACGTGCGATTTCCGCGCCGCCCAGACGGCCGCTAACTTCAACTTTAATACCTTTAGCGCCCAGACGCATTGCGTTCTGTACAGCACGCTTCATAGCACGACGGAACATTACGCGACGTTCCAGCTGAGAAGTGATGCTGTCAGCAACCAGTTTTGCGTCCAGTTCAGGCTTACGAACTTCGGCGATGTTGATCTGTGCAGGAACGCCAGCGATGTCCGCTACGACCTTACGCAGTTTTTCTACGTCTTCACCTTTCTTACCGATAACGATACCCGGGCGAGCAGTGTGAATGGTTACACGGATGCTCTTAGCCGGACGCTCGATAACGATACGAGATACGGACGCTTTAGCCAGTTCCTTAGTCAGGTACTGACGTACTTTAAAATCGCTGTCCAGGTTGTCAGCGAATTCTTTGGTGTTCGCAAACCAGGTAGAGTTCCATGGTTTTACAATACCCAGGCGAATACCATTAGGATGTACTTTCTGACCCATTGCTAGTCTCCAGAGTCTCAGCGATCGGACACAACCACAGTGATGTGGCTGGTGCGCTTCAGGATGCGATCTGCACGACCTTTTGCACGCGGCATAATGCGCTTCATGCTCGGGCCTTCGTCTACGAAAATTTTCGTAACTTTCAGATCGTCAATGTCAGCGCCATCGTTGTGTTCAGCGTTAGCAATGGCAGATTCCAGAACTTTCTTAACCAGTACAGCCGCTTTCTTATTGGTGTAGGTCAGAATATCCAGAGCCTGCGACACTTTCTTACCGCGAATCAGGTCAGCAACAAGGCGAACCTTCTGAGCAGAAGAACGAGCATGGCGATGTTTAGCGATAGTTTCCATCTCTTCCTCCTACCTTATTTCTTTTTCGCTTTTTTATCAGCAGCATGGCCGCGATAAGTACGAGTCGGTGCGAATTCACCCAGTTTGTGACCAACCATTTCGTCGGTTACAAATACCGGAACGTGCTGACGACCATTATGGACAGCGATGGTCAAACCGATCATGTTAGGAAAGATCGTTGAACGACGGGACCAAGTGCGCAGGGGCTTCTTGTCTCCGCTTTCCACCGCTTTCTCTACCTTCTTCAGCAAGTGCAGGTCAATAAAAGGACCTTTCTTGAGAGAACGTGGCATGGCTTATCCTCTAAAATTATTTGCTACGGCGACGTACGATAAATTTATCAGTACGCTTGTTGCTGCGGGTCTTCTTACCTTTGGTCTGAACGCCCCACGGGGTTACCGGGTGCTTACCAAAGTTACGACCTTCACCACCACCATGTGGGTGGTCTACCGGGTTCATCGCAGTACCGCGAACGGTAGGACGAACACCACGCCAGCGTGCAGCACCTGCTTTACCCAGAACGCGCAGCATATGCTCAGCATTGCCAACTTCGCCCAGAGTTGCACGGCAGTCTGCTTCTACTTTACGCATTTCACCAGAACGCAGACGCAGGGTGACATAAGCACCATCGCGAGCAACGATCTGAACGTAAGTACCAGCGGAACGTGCCAGCTGACCGCCTTTACCTGGTTTCATTTCTACGTTGTGAACAGTAGAACCAACCGGGATGTTGCGCATCGGCAGGGTGTTACCTGGTTTGATTGCAGCATCAACGCCAGACTGAATCTGGTCGCCAGCTTTCAGGCCTTTAGGGGCCAGGATGTAACGGCGTTCACCGTCTTTGTACAGAACCAGCGCGATGTTCGCGGAACGGTTCGGATCGTACTCAAGACGTTCAACAACTGCCGGGATACCGTCTTTGTTGCGTTTGAAGTCAACAATACGGTAAGCCTGCTTGTGGCCACCACCGATATGACGAGTGGTGATACGGCCATTGTTGTTACGACCACCGGATTTGCTGTTTTTTTCCAGCAACGGAGCAAAAGGTTTGCCCTTGTGCAGCTCAGGGTTAACCACTTTAACTACGTGGCGACGACCCGGAGATGTCGGTTTACATTTAACAACTGCCATTGTATTACTCCTCCGACTTACTCAGCGCCGCCAACGAAGTCCAGATTCTGGCCTTCTTTCAGGGTGACGTAAGCTTTTTTCCAGTCGCTACGACGACCGATACGCTGTCCGTGACGTTTAACTTTCCCTTTAACTACCAGGGTGTTAACGACTTCGACTTCGACTTCAAACAGTTTCTGCACAGCAGCTTTGATTTCTGCTTTGGTCGCGTCTTTAGCAACTTTGAGTACGATGGTGTTGGATTTTTCCATCGCAGTAGACGCTTTTTCAGAAACGTGCGGTGCACGCAGCACCTTCAGCAGACGTTCTTCACGAATCATGCCAGCATCTCCTCAACTTGCTTAACAGCATCAGCAGTCATTACGACTTTGTCGAAGGCGATCAGGCTAACCGGGTCGATACCAGTTGCATCGCGTACGTCAACCTTGTGCAGGTTGCGCGCAGCCAGGAACAGGTTTTCGTCCAGCTCACCGGTGATGATCAGCACATCTTCCAGAGCCATGTCTTTCAGTTTCTGTGCCAGCAGCTTGGTTTTCGGCGCTTCTACAGAGAACTTCTCGACAACGATCAGACGATCCTGACGTACCAGTTCGGACAGGATGCTTTTCAGCGCGCCGCGGTACATCTTCTTGTTAACTTTTTGACTGTGGTCCTGCGGACGAGCAGCGAAGGTCACGCCACCAGAACGCCAAATCGGGCTCTTGATAGAACCAGAACGCGCACGGCCGGTGCCTTTCTGGCGCCACGGTTTTTTACCGGAACCAGTTACTTCAGCACGAGTCTTCTGAGCACGAGTACCCTGACGAGCACCAGCTGCATAAGCAACAACAACCTGGTGAACCAGCGCTTCGTTGAAATCACGACCGAAGGTAGTTTCGGAAACAGTCAGCGCGCTCTGCGCGTCTTTCAATACTAATTCCATTGCTATCTCCTTACGCCTTCACAGCTGGTTTAACGATCAGGTCGCTACCGGTTGCACCCGGAACAGCACCTTTAACCAGCAGCAGGTTGCGCTCAGCGTCAACGCGTACTACGTCAAGGCTCTGAACGGTTACACGTTCGTTACCCATCTGACCTGCCATTTTCTTGCCTTTGAACACTTTGCCCGGAGTCTGGTTCTGACCGATAGAACCCGGAACGCGGTGAGACAAGGAGTTACCGTGAGTAGCGTCCTGGGTACGGAAGTTCCAGCGCTTAACGGTACCTGCGAAACCTTTACCTTTAGAGGTGCCAGTTACGTCAACTTTTTTAACGTCAGCAAACAGTTCGACGCTAATGCTCTGACCTACAGTGAACTCTTCGCCTTCAGCCAGGCGGAATTCCCACAGACCACGGCCAGCTTCTACGCCAGCTTTAGCGAAGTGGCCAGCTTCAGGCTTGGTCACACGGTTAGCTTTTTTAGCACCGGTGGTTACCTGAATAGCACGGTAGCCATCGTTAGCCAGGTCTTTAACCTGAGTAACGCGGTTTGCTTCAACTTCGATTACGGTTACTGGGATAGAAACGCCGTCTTCTGTGAAGATACGGGTCATACCCACTTTTTTACCGACTAAACCAATCATTGTTTCAACCTCTCAATCGCTCAATGACCTGATTAACCCAGGCTGATCTGCACGTCTACACCGGCAGCCAGATCCAGACGCATCAGAGCATCAACGGTTTTCTCGGTTGGCTCAACGATGTCAACCAGACGCAAGTGAGTACGGATTTCGTACTGATCGCGCGCGTCTTTGTTGACGTGCGGGGAGATCAGAACGGTAAAACGCTCTTTGCGTGTCGGCAGCGGGATCGGACCACGGACCTGCGCACCAGTGCGCTTGGCAGTCTCGACGATTTCCGCGGTTGCTTGATCGATCAGACGATGATCAAACGCTTTCAGGCGGATACGGATTCTTTGGTTCTGCATGAGACCAGAGCTCCAATTATTTTATAAACGAAAATGATTACTCCTCAGACCCATTACGATTGATGGGAGAGTGTAACCGTTCTTACGTAGCTCCCCGATTGGGAGCATTGTTAGGTAGCCAAATTCGGCTAACTGAGGTTCAGATCGAACCTGCTGTCAACTACGACAAGCCCGCGCATTATACGTAAATCTGAGCCTGACGCAAGCATCGCGTAGAAATTAATCGCAACGCGCAGATTGCGAGCTGCATTCCACGAAATTTGTAAGGTTGTGAAGATAACGTTTTTCACCGGAACCAGATTAACAAAGCAGCGATTTCTCTGTTGCTGAGTATCCGAAGTTATTCGATGGTGATACTCCAACTACAGAGGATATTTTATGGACGCTACCCTTCCCTTTCTGATTTTGTACGCTTGTTTATCAGCCCTACTTTTTTCTGGGATGCAAAGCATGGCTTGTTACCTGACAGATTTACTTGCCCGTTACTCTGGTCTGGTCTTTTGTTCTATCAAGTTTGTCAGCCTGCCGGGTTAGCCGATGCATTATGGGGGGCGATTATCGGTTACGGCGCATTCGCTGTTATTTATTGGGGCTATCGCATACTGCGACATAAAGAAGGATTAGGCTATGGCGATGTGAAATTTCTCGCCGCCCTTGGCGCCTGGCATACATGGGCCTTCTTACCACGGCTGGTTTTCCTTGCTGCCTCATTCGCTTGCGGAGCCGTAGTTATTGGTCTGCTCATGAGAGGAAAAGAATCATTAAAAAACCCGCTGCCTTTTGGACCATTTCTGGCGGCTGCGGGTTTCGTTGTTGGCTGGGATAGTTTGCTGACAGGCAGTTAATCTTTAACTTTAATTTGTGATTGCAGGTAATTCTGTAGGCCGATTTTACCGATGAGATCCAGTTCAGTTTCGAGCCAGTCGATATGACCTTCTTCATCTGCAAGGATCTCGATCATCATATCGCGGCTAACATAGTCATGAACGCTGTCGGCATAAGCGATAGCCTCACGGAGATCCTTCGCACCTTCCAGCTCTAATCGCAGGTCGGATTGCAGCATCTCTTCAACATCTTCACCAATCCCCAGCTTGCCTAAATCCTGTAAGTTTGGGATTCCTTCTAAGAACAAAATACGCTCGATATATTTATCTGCGTGTTTCATCTCATCGATAGATTCATGGTATTCGACGTCATTGAGACGCATCAGGCCCCAGTTTTTAAACATTCGGGCATGGAGAAAATACTGATTGATTGCGACAAGCTCATTTCCCAATAGTTTATTGAGATAATTTATGATTTTAACATCACCTTTCATTTTATAGTCCCTCCGCTTCCACTATTAGAGCGTAGATGGGGCTAGCGGGATGTCAAAAAATAAGCGTGAGCTTCAGGCAATCTCTTTAAATTCTGGCATCTGCATCAACTCGTCCTGCATCACTTCGCGTGCGGCGCGAATGCACTTACCACATTGATTTCCCACAGGAATAAACTTGCGTAATTGTTGGAAAGACTGAGGATGAAACTGACGGACTGCCTGGCGAATTTTTTTGTCACTTACACCATTACACAAACAAACGTACATGATTACTCCCGTTCAAATTCTGCGCAAAGTGTAAATGAGAATAGTTATGATTACAATAGCACAGTTTTATTTGCGCCACAGTTCGGCGAGCGAAATTACGACTAAATATTTCGAGCTCAAATTACGGGCAGCAAAAAGGGCGCCGAAGCGCCCTTTTCAATTCAAAACTAATTAACGAGTAATTAGCTCAGAACTTTAGCTACAACGCCCGCGCCAACGGTACGGCCGCCTTCACGGATTGCGAAACGCAGACCGTCGTCCATCG
>NZ_JABWMT020000038.1:0-29862 GCF_013368915.2 Escherichia sp. 93.1518 | reverse complement strand
CTTTCCTCTTTCAGAGTCAACCCTGAATTTCAGGATTTTTCTCTTCAACCGAACCGGCTGTTTGTGTGAAGTGATTCACATCCGCCGTGTCGATGGGGGCGCATTATAGGGAGTTCTCCTGAGGCCGCAATAGAAAAATTGCAAAAAAATGACTGACTGCTGCATTCCCCAGCAAAACCCCTATTTATACCTTTTTACGCACAGAGTTATCCACAATCATAAGCGTTATTTCTGTATTCCTGACCTGCTAACCACAATCGAAATGGTGCTCACCATCGAAACAAAAAAATTCGCGAGCGTTGCGCAAACGTTTTCGTTACAATGCGGGCGAAAAATAAGGATGCCCCGTTAGGGGCGTTAGCTGAGTTTTTCGCGAAAAATTCAGCTAACGCTCTCTGTAATAGTCAAATCCAGGGGATTTACCATGCAACAACGTCGTCCAGTCCGCCGCGCTCTGCTCAGTGTTTCTGACAAAGCAGGTATCGTCGAATTCGCTCAGGCACTTTCCGCACGCGGTGTGGAACTGCTATCTACAGGAGGCACTGCCCGACTGTTAGCAGAAAAGGGTCTGCCGGTGACCGAAGTTTCCGATTACACCGGTTTCCCGGAGATGATGGATGGACGTGTGAAGACTCTGCATCCGAAAGTACATGGTGGCATTCTGGGCCGTCGCGGCCAGGACGATGCCATTATGGAAGAACATCAGATCCAGCCTATCGATATGGTGGTTGTTAACCTGTATCCGTTCGCCCAGACCGTTGCCCGTGAAGGCTGCTCGCTGGAAGATGCGGTTGAGAACATCGATATCGGCGGCCCAACGATGGTGCGCTCCGCAGCGAAGAACCATAAAGATGTCGCAATCGTGGTCAAGAGCAGCGACTACGACGCCATTATTAAAGAGATGGATGCCAACGAAGGTTCGCTTCTGCTTGCAACCCGTTTCGACCTCGCTATCAAAGCCTTCGAGCACACTGCCGCCTACGACAGCATGATTGCCAACTACTTCGGCAGCATGGTTCCGGCTTACCACGGTGAAAGCAAAGAAGCTGCCGGTCGCTTCCCGCGCACGTTGAACCTGAACTTCATTAAGAAGCAGGATATGCGCTACGGCGAGAACAGCCACCAGCAGGCTGCCTTCTATATAGAAGAGAATGTGAAAGAAGCCTCCGTTGCCACCGCAACCCAGGTTCAGGGTAAAGCCCTCTCTTATAACAATATCGCCGATACCGATGCGGCGCTGGAGTGCGTGAAAGAGTTCGCCGAACCGGCATGTGTGATTGTGAAGCACGCCAACCCTTGCGGCGTGGCTATCGGCAATTCCATTCTTGACGCTTACGATCGCGCGTACAAAACAGACCCGACCTCCGCATTCGGCGGCATTATTGCCTTTAACCGCGAGCTGGATGCTGAAACCGCACAGGCCATCATTTCTCGTCAGTTTGTCGAAGTGATCATTGCGCCATCCGCCAGCGAAGAAGCGTTGAAAATCACCGCAGCTAAACAGAACGTACGTGTGCTCACCTGTGGTCAGTGGGGCGAGCGTGTTCCGGGACTCGATTTCAAACGCGTTAACGGCGGCCTGCTGGTTCAGGATCGCGATCTGGGCATGGTCGGTGCAGAAGAACTGCGCGTCGTCACCAAACGTCAGCCGACCGAACAGGAACTGCGTGATGCGCTGTTCTGCTGGAAAGTGGCGAAGTTCGTGAAATCCAACGCTATCGTCTATGCCAAAAACAATATGACCATCGGGATTGGCGCAGGCCAGATGAGCCGCGTGTACTCCGCCAAAATCGCCGGTATTAAAGCTGCCGATGAAGGTCTGGAAGTCAAAGGTTCCTCTATGGCTTCTGACGCGTTCTTCCCGTTCCGTGATGGTATTGATGCTGCCGCCGCTGCCGGCGTGACCTGCGTAATCCAGCCTGGCGGTTCTATTCGTGATGACGAAGTGATTGCCGCCGCCGACGAGCACGGTATTGCAATGCTCTTCACCGACATGCGCCACTTCCGCCATTAATGGAGCGACAGATGAAAGTATTAGTGATTGGTAACGGCGGACGCGAGCACGCACTGGCCTGGAAAGCGGCGCAGTCGCCGCTGGTTGAGACCGTATTTGTCGCACCGGGTAATGCGGGAACGGCGCTGGAGCCTGCGCTGCAAAACGTCGCTATCGGCGTAACCGATATCCCGGCGCTGCTGGACTTCGCGCAAAACGAAAAGATCGATCTGACCATTGTCGGCCCGGAAGCGCCGCTGGTGAAAGGCGTGGTCGATACCTTCCGCGCCGCCGGGCTGAAAATCTTCGGCCCAACCGCAGGCGCCGCGCAACTGGAAGGCTCGAAAGCGTTTACCAAAGATTTCCTGGCCCGCCATAAGATTCCTACAGCGGAATATCAGAACTTCACCGAGGTAGAACCTGCGCTGGCGTATCTGCGTGAGAAAGGCGCGCCAATCGTCATTAAAGCTGACGGTCTGGCTGCCGGGAAAGGCGTTATCGTGGCGATGACGCTGGAAGAAGCGGAAGCGGCTGTTCACGATATGCTGGCGGGCAACGCTTTTGGCGACGCGGGTCATCGCATTGTTATCGAAGAGTTCCTCGACGGCGAAGAAGCGAGTTTTATCGTAATGGTGGATGGTGAGCATGTGCTGCCGATGGCCACCAGCCAGGATCACAAACGCGTAGGCGATAAAGATACCGGGCCAAACACCGGCGGAATGGGGGCTTACTCTCCTGCGCCGGTAGTGACCGATGAAGTTCATCAGCGCACCATGGAACGTATCATCTGGCCAACCGTGAAAGGCATGGCGGCGGAAGGCAATACCTACACCGGTTTTCTCTATGCAGGTTTGATGATCGACAAACAGGGCAACCCGAAGGTTATCGAATTTAACTGCCGCTTTGGCGATCCAGAAACCCAGCCGATTATGCTGCGCATGAAGTCCGATCTGGTTGAGCTCTGCCTGGCAGCCTGTGAAGGCAAGCTGGACGAGGAAACATCCGAGTGGGATGAACGCGCTTCCCTCGGCGTGGTGATGGCTGCGGGTGGATATCCGGGCGATTATCGCACTGGCGATGTGATCCACGGCCTGCCGCTGGAAGAAGTCGAAGGCGGTAAAGTGTTCCACGCGGGCACGAAACTGGCGGATGACGAGCAGGTAGTGACCAGCGGCGGGCGCGTACTGTGCGTCACCGCGCTGGGTCATACCGTAGCAGAGGCGCAGAAACGCGCTTATGCCTTAATGACCGATATCCACTGGGACGACTGCTTCTGCCGGAAAGATATCGGCTGGCGCGCTATCGAACGCGAGCAGAACTAACGCGACAGTTTTGCTAATAGCGTTTTGCGCGTAATCCCTAACTGACGGGCGGCTTCGGTTTTGTTGCCGCCCGTTTTCTCCAGCGCCGCCAGAATCACCTCTTTTTCCACTTCCACCAACGGCTGAATGTCCTGAGTTTGAGCCAGCGGGATCGGCGTACTGGCAATCGCCAGCGGCAGCTCGCGTTCGGAGATATATTCCCCAGTCAGCAGCACCACTGCCCGTTCTACCGCGTTTTCCAGTTCGCGAATATTTCCCGGCCAGTCGTAGTGAATCAGCAGATCCATCGCCTGGGGCGTAAAGCCTTTTATCGTCTTGCGATTGCGTTCAGCAAATCGCTGCAGAAAATGGCCAGCCAGCAGGGGAATATCCTCCCGTCGTTGCCGCAGCGACGGCACTTCAATTGCCACCACGTTCAGCCGATAGTAGAGATCCTGGCGAAAACGCCCGGCCTTTACCTCAGCGGCAAGATCGCGATGGGTCGCCGCAATCAGCCGGACATCAACCGAGATGGTCTGGTTGCTGCCGACACGCTGAACTTCGCGCTCCTGAATCGCACGTAGCAGACGCACCTGCATCATCGGCGAGATATCGCCAATTTCATCGAGAAACAACGTGCCGCCATCCGCCTCAACAAAGCGCCCTTCCCGGCGTTTATCAGCTCCAGTAAACGCCCCTTTTTCGTGACCGAACAATTCAGATTCCAGTAAGGATTCGTTGAGCGCCGCACAGTTGAGCGTCACCAGCGGTTTTTCGCAACGTCCGCTACTGGCGTGAATCGCTCTGGCGACCAGCTCTTTACCGGTGCCGGAATCGCCGTGGATCAGCACCGTGGCTTCCGATGGCGCGACGAGGGCGATTTCACTGAGCAGGTGTTGCATCGCCGGGCTTTTACCGACCATACCGAACTGGCTGGCAGACACTGCAGGCGTTTCAGCGTCAACACTGTGCGTATGTGCGAGCGCCTTTTCCAGCGTCGCCTGCAGGTTATCGAAATCCAGCGGCTTGATGAGATAATCCAGCGCCCCAGTTTTCAGTGCCTCTACCGCCGTCTCGACGCTGGAGTAAGCGGTCATAATCAGCACCGGAATCGCGGGGTTTAATGTTTTGATCTCTTTCAGCGTGGCGATGCCATCCATCTCTGCCATTCGCACATCGCAAAGCACAAGATCAAAAACCTGTTCCCGCACCTGCGCCAGCGCCTGTTGCCCACTATTCGCCAGCGCGACGTTATAGCCCCAGCCGCGCAGCAATGCCTGCAAGATGGTGCAGTGGCTAATGTCATCATCCACCACCAGAATATCGATATTATCGTGCGTCATCCTTGTGGGTCCTTACGCGTAATATTGACCGGAAACCAGAGGGTGAACGTTGCGCCTTTTCCCTCCTGGCTTGCGACCTGAATTGTACCACCGTGTTGTTCAACAATATTATGCACGACCGCCAGCCCCAGTCCGGTGCCTTCGGCTTTGGTGGTGAAGTATGGGGTGAAGATGGCTTCAAGCTGATCCGCCGCAATTCCTTTACCGCTGTCGGTAACGCTGATTTTCACGCCAACACCGCTTTCGCTGGCCGTCACGCTAATCACGCCATGCTGACCAATCGCCTGAATAGCATTGAGATAGAGATTCAACAGAACCTGGGTCAGCCGATCCGGATCGGCCTGAATTTGCGGCAACGTGTCGTTGGCGGTAAAGCGCAACTGAATTTCCCGGCTGTTTGCATCCTGGCTTACCAACTGTAATGAGTGGTTAATCAGGGTGTTGAGATCCACCGCCTGCAAAGCCAGATGCGTTGGCTTAACCAGTTCCAGTAGCTCGCTGACCACGCGGTTTAAACGGTCGGCCTCTTTCGCCATCACCTGCGCCAGTTGATGCGCTTCCCCGCCCTCTGGCGCACGTTCGGCAAAATATTTCGCCAGCCCTTTAATTGATGAAAGCGGATTGCGAATTTCATGGGCGACGCCTGCCGCCAGATGTCCCAGCGCCACCAGCTTCTCTTTGCGTTTCATTTCATCCTGCAACAGCTGGCGCGAGCGCAAATACCGGCGATACCAGAAGAATGACAACACGCTTGCCAGCAAGACCGTCGCCAGGGCGAAGAGGATAATCAGGGTGTTGCGCTTCTCCCCAATCTGGGTTGCAACCAGATCACTGGCATCAACAGCGATAAAGATAGCCTGTTGTGCTTCTGCCTGTGGCACAGCTTTTCCGTTACAGCGCGGCATATTGTGCATACCATGCCGCCAGGGAGCTGACATTGGCTGGAACAAACGATAGACCTCAAGCGCAGGCGCAGTTTCCGCTTTCTCAAGCAGTCGCCAGCGGGAGTTTTCCTCTGGCTTTAACTGCTGCATTTCATCTGGCGAATAGAGTGCACGCCCGACCATTTCGGGGTCACTGTGAAGAATGATGATGCCCTGGGCATCGGTGACAGCAAACCACAATACCCCCGGCTGGCCTGCCATCTCTTCCAGAAGTGCCTGCTGCTGAATATGGTGCATTCGCATCCCCATCCCTACGCGACTTCCCGACTCCAGAGCGCGAATAAGCACATTACCTTTTTCCAGTAATGCCTGGCGATCGGCCTCGCTTGCCCGCCCATAATCGCGAATCACCGTCACTGCAAACAATCCCACCAGCCCAACAATGACCACGGGGAGGATCGCGCTTAACCATTTGGCTAAGGCGTCTTTAGAACGTTGCATAAAACGCATCTTCTTCGTTGCCTGTTCATCCCTTTTTGACAGCAGAAATCATGCCATCTTTTATCAGCGTTTACCCTGCGCTGTAACACAAACACTTACGTTTCAATGAGTAAAAATGACTCGCGACCCACAGCAGGCGAGTCATTTTTACCCGCTTATCATGCCAGATTGCCCGTCACATCAGCGTTTCGTCGTTGGCACGGAAGATGCAATACCCAAAGTAAGACAACCACTGGAGGATTAACCATGAAACGGAACGCGAAAATTGCCCTGGTGATGATGGCGCTTTCAGCAATGGCGTTGGACTCAACATCTGCATTTGCTCACGGCGGACACGGTATGTGGCAGCAAAATGCCGCGCCTTTGACCAGCGAACAACAGACGGCGTGGCAGAAAATCCATAATGACTTTTACGCCCAAAGCAGCGCGCTGCAACAGCAACTGGTGACGAAGCGTTATGAATACAACGCTCTATTAGCCGCTAACCCACCGGATAGCAGCAAAATTAACGCGGTCGCCAAAGAGATGGAGAATTTGCGTCAGTCGTTAGATGAGTTGCGGGTGAAACGGGATATCGCGATGGCTGAAGCAGGTATTCCGCGCGGTACCGGAATGGGTTACGGCGGCTGCGGTGGTGGCGGTCATATGGGTATGGGCCACTGGTAAATCAGAACGTTTTCTCGTTGGGTTGCCAACGACAGAAATCAGAGTTTGCCACTAACAGTAATTGCGAACCTTCGGGCGCTTCCAGCCATGCCACGCTGACATCAACAGAAGAGCGGCTCTGGCGGCGCTCGATATGCGCTATCGCCTGTGAATCTAAATCAGGTTTAATGGTTTGCCCTTCGCAGGTGGTCACGGTCTGTTCCATCGCATGCCAGCGCCCCTGGCGCAGCACGACTCTCCCCTGACGTAAGGCATCGCTAATCTGGCGGATCTGATCAGCACGATAACGGTATAAATCGATTTGGTCGTTAGAAAGCTGCTGCTTTTCCCCATCGGATTCACGTTGCATAAAGCTCAGATCACCGCGATCGTCAAAACGCGCACGAATGTTCACCGGCGGTTTGCTGTAAACATTGATATTGATGAGCGTGAGGTTATCGCCCTGCCAGCGATACTCTCGCGTCGTGGTATCGCCACTGCGCCACGGACTGAACACAGCAAGCAAATGCACATTATCGCCGCTGTCTTTTCGCCAGATACGTACCGCGCCCTGGTCTTCAGCAAAACCACTGGCGGTAAAGGGAGGAAGTGAAGAGTTGTGGCTACAGGCAGTAAGAAACAGAGCGCCCGCCAGCATCAATGATCGACGCCAGAAAGACAAAAGGGGTGAAACCACCCCTTCGTTAAAACTGTTCACTGCCACGCAATCTTACTTAACTGCGTCTTTCAGTGCCTTGCCAGAAACAAATGCCGGTACGTTAGCTGCGGCGATTTTGATTTCTTTACCGGTCTGCGGGTTGCGGCCAGTACGCTCAGCGCGGTGGTTCACTTTGAAGGTTCCGAAACCAACCAGTTGTACAGCATCGCCTTCTTTCAGAGACTCAGTAATTGCAGCCAGAGTGGACTCCAGAGCAGCTTTAGCCTGGGTTTTGGACAGTTCTGCTTTCTCTGCAATTACATCAATCAGTTGAGTCTTGTTCATAAGTTATCCTTACAATGTGTTTATCGCTTGCTAAGCATCGAGTGCGACGGAAATGCCAGAATAGCACTCTCCTGCATACACGCACCGATAGCCACTTTTTTTCGCCCCCCAAATGTAGACCAGACGGGGGGCGAAAGGGAAGACTCCAGGTACGACAAATCAGGCGTTAATTCACGTTTTCTGGTCTTATTGCTGAAAAATTATACCAATATTGCTCTCACCCGCCTCACGCAGGTCGGCTCTAAGGCCTTTTATCAGCTCAATGTCACGTTCTTCACACTCGGCTAAAAGTCGGAATATTTCCCACTGAATGTCCCATTCTTGCTCAACGGCTGGGTTTTCTTTCAGCTCTTCGTCGCTCATTTCGCGACCAGCCTGAGTCATTTCCAGCATCGCAACGGTAGTGATGGAGGTCTTACTCACTTCCACCGCGTGTTCGAGCGTTTCGCCACTCAAACGTGAATGAACCAGTTCACTTAACGCCACGCAGGCATCGATTGCCGGATAAACGCCGTACAGATCGAAATCGTCCGCTGAAGGAATCGCTTCCTCAAATTTCTCCAGTTGGCTGTCGAAATTCACTTTTGCGTCTTTGACGGTCAGTGTTTCCCAGATGAGATCGAGAATACGGCGGTAAATTTGCCCATCACCAAAACCGGTTTGCTGGCAAAACATGGCGTAATTGGGGTACATGCGTTCGCATAAGCAGGCCATGAAAGTGACATGCTGCCAGCTTTCCAGGCGCTCCAGACGCAGATGAATCGGGTTTTGTAACATGTTGAGTTCTCAAATACGGAAATTATCCGCAGTTTACCTGAATTAGGGCTGATTTGCTGTATAGCGCACAAATGCCGGACGTTCCGAGGCCACAGCATCCGCCCAGCGCGTTGGCTCCGGCAGACGATAGCCTTTCATGCAGCGTTGTACCCACGCCAGCGCGCTATCCACGCTGACCCGATGACCCGTAGCGATAAACAGCGGGTTGCAGCGTGCTTTGCTGCGCCAGACCCAGGCCAACTGCTCGCCTTTATCCATCAGCGGCGCCAGCGCGCCCGGTTCGCTGGAGAGCGGTTCGAATTTACCGCAGAGCCGTTTTTTCGCCACGCCTATCGTTGGCACATCCACCAATAAGCCAAAATGGCTGGCGACACCAAGACGGCGAGGATGCGAGATCCCATGACCATCGACAAACACTAAATCCGGCTTTTGCGACAGCATCTCCCACGCTGCCAGCAGCGCAGGATATTCGCGGAAGGAGAGAAAACCAGGAATGTAAGGCATGGTGGTGGCGATGCGGGCCACTTTATACTCCACCAGCTCAAGCGAGGGGTATTTCAGCAGCACCATCGCCGCTCGCGTCACTTCTCCGCCCTGCTCAAACCCGACATCGGCTCCAGCGATCAGATCCGGTGGATCTTTATCAAGTCGATCCTCGCGGATCACAGAAGAAGCCAGTTCAAGTTGTTGTGTGCGTAATGACGCGAGATCCATAACCACTCCTTACTGATGATAAGGCGCAGACAGGCGATGCACTGCCTCCACAAACACGCCAGCATGTTCTGGCGGCACATCCTGATGAATGCCGTGACCAAGGTTAAAGACATGACCTTCGCCGTGACCGAAACCTGCAAGTATAGTCGCTACTTCTTCTTCAATTCGGGCTGGCGGCGCGTACAGCATCGACGGGTCCATATTGCCCTGCAACGCGACTTTATTACCCACGCGGCGGCGCGCATCGGCGATGTCGGTTGTCCAGTCCAGTCCCAGCGCATCGCAACCGGTTTCCGCCATGGCTTCCAGCCACTGTCCGCCACCTTTGGTAAACAGTGTTACTGGTACGCGGCGACCGTCGTTTTCACGCAATAAACCATCAACAATTTTATGCATGTAATAGAGCGAGAATTGTTGGTAGTCGCGCCCGGTAAGCACGCCGCCCCAGGTGTCAAAAATCATCACTGCCTGAGCACCGGCTTTAATCTGCGCGTTCAGATACAGGGTGACGCTTTTCGCCAGTTTATCGAGCAGAGCGTGCAGTGCCTGCGGATCGGCATACATCATTTTTTTGATCACTGTGAAGGCTTTGCTGCTGCCGCCTTCCACCATGTAGGTCGCCAGCGTCCACGGGCTGCCGGAAAAACCAATCAGCGGCACTTCGCCTTTCAGTTCGCGGCGAATGGTACGCACCGCGTTCATCACGTAACCCAGCTCATCTTCCGGGTCCGGAATTGGCAGTTTATCGACGTCAGCTTTGCAGGTGACTGGCGAGGTAAAACGCGGGCCTTCTCCGGCTTCAAAATAGAGCCCTAATCCCATCGCGTCCGGAACGGTGAGGATATCGGAAAAGAGGATCGCCGCGTCCAGCGGATAGCGACGCAACGGTTGCAAAGTCACTTCGCACGCCAGTTCGGCATTTTTGCACAGCGACATAAAATCGCCCGCTTGGGCGCGCGTGGCTTTATATTCTGGTAGATAGCGACCCGCCTGGCGCATCATCCATACTGGAGTGACATCAACGGGCTGGCGCAGCAGCGCCCGCAGATAACGATCGTTTTTAAGTTCGGTCATTTTGGCTATTCCTTAGTGCGTCAGGCGGTCAGTGTATCATCACTCATACTCTGCCCGACACATCACCACCGTATCTTCTATCAGGCGGCGCGCCACGGTGCCAGGCGGAGGCAGTAAGGGTAAATCGTCGTAGCGATACCAGTTCGCCTCCAGCAGTTCTTTCGGGTCAATCACGATGTCGCCGCTGTCATAGTCCGCCATAAACGCAGTCATTAATGACTGAGGAAACGGCCACGGCTGAGAAGTCACGTAACGCAGGTTTTTGACTTTGATGCCACTCTCTTCCATTACTTCCCGCGCGACCGCCTGTTCGAGGGTTTCGCCCACTTCGACGAATCCGGCAAGTACCGTATGGACACCGTTACGATGGCGGGTATGCTGAGCGAGCAGGATTGAATCATTGCGGCGGATGGCAACGATAATGCAGGGGGCGATTTGCGGATAGTAACGCTCACGGCAGTGACTGCACAGCATCGCCCATTCTGTTTTGCTCGGGTACATTTCATGCCCGCAATACCCGCAGTATTTATGCGAGCGGTAAAACTCCGCCAGTTGCACGCCGCGTCCGGCTAGTTGAAACAACCCGACGTCCAGATCAATGACCTGGCGCACCGAGCCCATATCATGGCGACGCTGCTGTTGAACTAGCCAAACAGGTTCCCCCTGCCATTCGCCGATTTGTAGTGCGCGCTGACCCACAAGATCGAAATTTGCCGCTTCGCCATATGGCAATTCTCCCTTCGGCAACCATAATTTTTGCTCATGACTGACGACCCACCAGCCGTGATCTAATTTTTCAATTATACGATCCATAGCTCTTGCACTACCTTTGCATCACTGGCATGTTTAACATGGTTTTTACATTTCTCACTGAGCAGTTTTTGAATACAAACTTGCGGAGTCAATCATGCTTAACCAGCTCGATAACCTGACGGAGCACGTCAGAGGAAGTAACAAACTGGTTGATCGCTGGCTACATGTACGTAAGCATCTGCTCGTGGCTTACTACAATCTGGTTGGCATTAAGCCTGGCAAAGAATCGTACATGAGGCTAAACGAAAAAGCCCTTGATGATTTTTGCCAGAGTCTGGTCGATTATCTGTCTGCCGGACATTTCAGTATTTATGAGCGCATTCTTCATAAGCTGGAAGGCAACGGGCAACTCGCGCGCGCCGCAAAGATTTGGCCGCAACTGGAAGCCAATACACAACAGATTATGGATTACTACGATTCCAGCCTGGAAACCGCCATCGATCATGATAATTACCTTGAGTTTCAACAGGTTTTATCTGATATCGGCGAGGCGCTGGAAGCACGCTTTGTACTGGAAGATAAGCTGATTCTGCTGGTGCTTGATGCCGCCCGCGTCAAACATCTTGCTTGAGTTCTGCGCTGTTAACGCGTAATTTACATTCAACGCCCCGTTTTCGGGGCTAATTTCTTGTCGGAGTGCCTTAACTGGCTGAGACCGTTTATTCGGGATCCGCGGAACCTGATCAGGCTAATACCTGCGAAGGGAACAAGAGTTAATCTGCTATCGCATCGCCTTTGCGCGATCGTCTCTTGCTTCATCCGTCGTCTGACAAGCCACGTCCTTAACTTTTGGAATGAGCTATGTCTGCAACAAAACTAACCCGCCGCGAACAGCGCGCCCAGGCGCAACATTTTATCGACACCCTGGAAGGCACCGCCTTTCCCAACTCAAAACGCATTTACATCACTGGCACACACCCCGGCGTGCGCGTGCCGATGCGTGAGATCCAGCTTAGCCCGACGCTAATCGGCGGCAGCAAAGAACAGCCGCAGTATGAAGAAAACGAAGCGATTCCGGTCTATGACACCTCCGGCCCGTATGGCGATCCGCAGATTGCCATTAACGTGCAGCAAGGGCTGGCAAAACTACGCCAGCCGTGGATCGATGCGCGCGGCGATACCGAAGAACTTACCGTGCGCAGCTCCGATTACACTAAAGCGCGGCTGGCAGATGATGGCCTCGACGAGCTGCGTTTTAGCGGCGTCTTGACGCCAAAACGCGCCAAAGCAGGCCGCCGCGTCACACAGCTGCACTACGCCCGCCGGGGCATCATCACACCTGAGATGGAATTCATCGCCATTCGCGAGAATATGGGGCGCGAGCGCATTCGTAGCGAAGTTTTACGCCACCAACATCCGGGAATGAGCTTTGGCGCGCGTCTGCCGGAAAATATCACTGCGGAATTTGTCCGTGATGAAGTCGCTGCCGGACGCGCGATTATCCCCGCCAACATTAATCATCCTGAATCAGAGCCGATGATTATTGGTCGTAACTTCCTGGTAAAAGTTAACGCTAATATCGGCAACTCGGCGGTCACCTCTTCCATCGAAGAAGAAGTGGAAAAGCTGGTGTGGTCTACGCGCTGGGGAGCGGATACGGTGATGGATCTTTCCACCGGCCGCTATATTCACGAAACCCGCGAATGGATTTTACGTAACAGCCCGGTGCCGATTGGTACTGTGCCGATCTACCAGGCGCTGGAAAAGGTTAACGGGATCGCGGAAGATCTTACCTGGGAAGCGTTCCGCGACACGCTGCTGGAACAGGCCGAACAGGGCGTAGATTACTTCACGATTCATGCGGGCGTTCTCCTGCGCTACGTGCCAATGACCGCGAAACGCCTGACCGGTATTGTGTCGCGCGGCGGTTCGATTATGGCGAAATGGTGCCTCTCCCATCATAAGGAAAACTTCCTCTATCAACACTTCCGTGAAATTTGTGAAATCTGCGCCGCCTATGACGTTTCGCTGTCGCTGGGCGACGGCCTGCGACCCGGTTCGATTCAGGACGCCAACGATGAAGCGCAATTTGCCGAGCTGCATACGCTGGGCGAACTGACCAAAATCGCCTGGGAATATGACGTACAGGTGATGATTGAAGGCCCCGGGCATGTGCCGATGCAGATGATTCGTCGCAATATGACCGAGGAGTTAGAGCACTGCCATGAAGCGCCGTTCTATACCCTCGGGCCGCTAACTACCGATATCGCACCGGGCTATGACCACTTCACGTCGGGGATTGGCGCGGCGATGATCGGCTGGTTTGGCTGCGCGATGCTCTGTTACGTAACGCCGAAAGAGCACCTGGGTCTGCCTAATAAAGAAGATGTTAAGCAAGGGCTTATCACCTATAAGATTGCCGCCCACGCTGCCGACCTGGCAAAAGGGCATCCGGGCGCGCAAATTCGCGATAACGCCATGTCGAAAGCCCGCTTCGAATTTCGCTGGGAAGACCAGTTTAATCTGGCTCTCGACCCGTTTACCGCCCGCGCTTATCACGATGAAACCCTGCCGCAAGAGTCCGGCAAAGTCGCCCATTTTTGCTCCATGTGCGGGCCGAAATTCTGCTCAATGAAAATTAGCCAGGAGGTGCGCGATTACGCCGCCGCGCAAACCATTGAAGTGGGAATGGCGGATATGTCGGAGAACTTCCGCGCCAGAGGCGGAGACATCTATCTGCGTAAGGAGGAAGCGTGATGTATCAGCCTGATTTTCCTCCTGTACCTTTTCATTTAGGACTGTACCCGGTGGTGGACAGCGTACAGTGGATCGAACGTCTGCTGGACGCTGGCGTGCGAACCCTCCAGCTACGCATCAAAGATCAGCGCGATGAAGAGGTGGAAGCCGATGTAGTAGCGGCAATTGCGCTGGGTCGCCGCTATAACGCGCGGCTGTTTATTAATGATTACTGGCGGCTGGCGATCAAGCATCAGGCGTATGGCGTCCATCTGGGGCAGGAAGATTTGCAATCTACCGATCTCAGCGCCATCCGCGCGGCTGGTCTGCGGCTTGGCGTTTCGACCCATGACGATATGGAAATCGACATCGCGCTGGCAGCACGCCCTTCTTATATCGCGCTGGGACATGTGTTCCCGACCCAAACCAAACAGATGCCTTCTGCACCGCAGGGGCTGGAGCAACTGGCACGGCACATTGAGCGCCTGGCTGATTATCCCACCGTGGCGATTGGCGGTATCAGTCTGGCGCGCGCGCCTGCGGTGATGGCGACGGGTGTCGGCAGTATCGCCGTCGTCAGTGCCATTACCCAGGCGGCAGACTGGCGTTTGGCAACGGCACAATTGCTGGAAATAGCAGGAGTTGGCGATGAATGACCGTGACTTTATGCGTTACAGCCGCCAAATCCTGCTCGACGATATCGCTCTTGAAGGGCAGCAAAAACTGCTCGACAGCCAGGTGCTGATTATCGGTCTTGGCGGGCTGGGTACGCCCGCTGCCTTGTACCTAGCGGGTGCTGGCGTCGGGACGCTGGTACTGGCAGATGACGACGATGTGCATTTAAGCAATCTGCAACGACAAATCCTCTTTACCACTGAAGATATCGATCGCCCGAAATCGCAGGTCTGTCAACAACGACTGACACAGTTAAATCCCGATATTCAACTGACGGCATTACAACAACGGTTAACGGGTGAGGCGTTAAAAGATGCGGTAGCACAAGCCGATGTAGTGCTCGACTGTACTGACAATATGGCGACTCGACAGGAGATTAATGCCGCTTGCGTGGCACTCAACACGCCGCTTATTACCGCCAGCGCGGTCGGATTTGGCGGTCAGTTGATGGTATTAACGCCGCCCTGGGAGCACGGTTGTTATCGCTGTCTGTGGCCGGATAACCAGGAGCCAGAACGCAATTGCCGCACGGCAGGCGTAGTTGGTCCGGTGGTCGGGGTTATGGGTACTTTACAGGCACTGGAAGCGATTAAGTTATTGAGCGGTATTGAGACGCCTGCGGGAGAACTCCGACTATTCGACGGTAAATCGAGCCAGTGGCGCAGCCTGGCGTTGCGCCGTGCCAATGATTGCCCGGTATGTGGAGGATGCAATGCAGATCCTGTTTAACGACCAACCGATGCAGTGCGCAGCCGGACAAACTGTTCACGAGCTGCTGGAACAACTCGATCAGCTAAAAGTAGGCGCGGCACTGGCGATTAATCAGCAAATCGTCCCGCGTGAGCAGTGGGCACAACATATCGTGCAGGATGGTGACCAGATCCTGCTTTTTCAGGTTATTGCAGGAGGTTGAGATGTTACGTATCGCGGACAAAACGTTTGATTCACATCTGTTTACCGGCACCGGGAAATTCGCCTCTTCACAACTGATGGTGGAGGCAATCCGCGCTTCCGGTAGTCAGCTGGTGACGCTGGCGATGAAACGCGTCGACTTGCGCCAACACAACGACGATATCCTCGCCCCGCTTATCGCGGCGGGTGTGACACTGCTGCCGAATACTTCCGGGGCGAAAACAGCGGAAGAAGCCATTTTCGCCGCCCATCTGGCTCGTGAAGCGTTAGGCACAAACTGGCTAAAATTAGAGATTCACCCTGACGCCCGCTGGTTGTTGCCCGATCCCATCGAAACGCTGAAAGCCGCCGAAACGCTGGTGCAACAAGGATTTGTCGTACTGCCTTACTGCGGTGCCGATCCGGTGTTGTGCAAACGTCTGGAAGAAGTGGGCTGTGCAGCGGTGATGCCGCTCGGCGCACCAATTGGCTCGAATCAGGGGCTGGAAACCCGTGCCATGCTGGAGATTATTATCCAGCAGGCCACGGTTCCGGTGGTCGTTGATGCTGGCATCGGCGTTCCCAGCCATGCCGCGCAGGCGCTGGAAATGGGCGCCGATGCGGTGTTAGTGAATTCGGCAATTGCTGTCGCGGACGATCCCGTCAACATGGCGAAGGCATTTCGCCTGGCGGTAGAAGCGGGTCTGCTGGCACGTCAGGCCGGACCTGGCAGTCGCAGTCATTTTGCTCATGCCACCAGCCCACTGACCGGATTTCTGGAGGCATCGGCATGAAAACCTTCAGCGACCGCTGGCGGCAACTGGACTGGGACGACATCCGCCTGCGTATCAACAGCAAAACAGCAGCTGACGTAGAGCGGGCGCTGAGTGCCTCAAAACTCACCCGCGACGATATGATGGCGCTGCTATCGCCTGCCGCCAGTGACTACCTGGAACCACTGGCTCAACGGGCGCAGCGTCTGACTCGTCAGCGATTTGGCAACGTCGTCAGCTTCTACGTCCCGCTTTATCTTTCCAATCTTTGCGCTAACGACTGCACGTACTGTGGATTTTCCATGAGCAACCGCATCAAGCGCAAAACGCTGGATGAAGCGGATATCGTCAGAGAAAGCGCCGCTATTCGGGAAATGGGCTTTGAACATCTGTTGCTGGTCACTGGTGAACATCAGGCAAAAGTGGGAATGGATTACTTTCGCCGCCATCTCCCTGCCCTGCGTAAACAATTCTCCTCACTACAGATGGAAGTGCAACCGCTGGCAGAAGCGGAATACGTCGAGTTAAAACAGCTTGGTCTGGATGGGGTGATGGTTTATCAAGAGACGTATCACGAGGCGACATATGCCCGCCATCATCTGAAAGGGAAAAAACAGGACTTCTTCTGGCGACTGGAAACACCGGATCGGCTGGGTCGTGCGGGGATTGATAAGATTGGTCTTGGCGCACTAATCGGCCTTTCCGACAACTGGCGCGTTGACTGCTATATGGTTGCCGAGCATTTGCTATGGCTGCAACAGCATTACTGGCAGAGCCGCTACTCTGTCTCCTTCCCGCGCCTGCGCCCGTGTACTGGCGGGATTGAGCCAGCGTCGATTATGGATGAACGCCAGTTAGTGCAAACCATCTGCGCTTTCCGGCTGCTTGCACCGGAGATTGAACTGTCACTCTCCACGCGAGAATCACCGTGGTTTCGCGATCGCGTTATTCCGCTGGCAATTAATAACGTCAGCGCCTTCTCGAAAACGCAGCCAGGTGGCTATGCCGACAATCACCCCGAACTGGAACAATTCTCACCGCACGACGATCGCCGACCAGAAGCTGTGGCAGCTGCGTTAACCGCTCAGGGTTTGCAGCCGGTATGGAAAGACTGGGACAGCTATCTGGGACGCGACTCGCAAAGGCGATGAGACAGAATGTAAGGACGTAAATTTATTCCGAGCCACTACGGAAGATGAAAAACGCAAGGTTGTTGAAAGCCTTGCGTTTTTTTATGGTAGTGCCGTCAGCAGGAATGTTGTCCAGGGCGAAAAGCTTCTTCCTCGTTTCGCCCTGCCTTTCTTAATATTTTCCGTAAAAACTTTGCCCTCTGAATCGCCCCCATAAAAAAACCCGCCGAAGCGGGTTTTTACGTTATTTGCGGATTAACGATTACTCGTTATCAGAACCGCCCAGACCTGCGTTCAGCAGTTCTGCCAGGCTGGCAGACGCGTCTTCTGCAGTCACCTGCGGTGCAGCCGGAGCTTCGCCCGCAGCACGGCGGCGCATACGATCCTGGTGATACGCATAACCCGTACCTGCCGGGATCAGACGACCCACGATAACGTTCTCTTTCAGACCGCGCAGTTCATCGCGTTTGCCCGCAACAGCTGCTTCGGTCAGTACGCGAGTGGTCTCCTGGAACGATGCCGCAGAGATGAACGACTCGGTTGCCAGAGACGCTTTGGTGATACCCAGCAGATCGCGGGCGTAAGTTGCACCCACTTTGCCGTTCGCTTCCAGTTCGCGGTTTGCGATCTTGACGCGAGAGTATTCAACCTGTTCGCCTTCCAGGAAGTCGGAGCTACCCGCGTTAACGATGGTGGCTTTACGCAGCATCTGACGAACGATAACTTCGATGTGTTTATCGTTAATCTTAACGCCCTGCAGACGGTATACGTCCTGTACTTCGTTAACGATGTAACGAGTCACAGCATGAACACCACGCAGACGCAGAATGTCGTGCGGCGCTTCCGGACCGTCGGAAATGACGTCACCACGTTCTACACGTTCACCTTCGAACACGTTGAGCTGACGCCATTTCGGAATCATCTCTTCGTAAGGTTCGCTGCCGTCTACCGGAGTGATAACCAGACGACGTTTACCTTTGGTTTCTTTACCGAAGGAAACGACACCGCTGATTTCAGCCAGGATTGCCGGCTCTTTCGGACGACGTGCTTCGAACAGGTCCGCAACGCGCGGCAGACCACCGGTGATGTCCTTAGTACCGCCAGATTCCTGCGGAATACGCGCCAGGGTGTCACCGGAGCTTATCTGTACGCCATCTTCCAGCTGAACAATCGCTTTACCCGGCAGGAAGTACTGCGCAGGCATATCAGTACCAGGGATCAGAACGTCGTTACCCTGAGCATCAACGATTTTCAGTGCCGGACGCAGATCTTTACCACCTGCGGTACGTTCTGCGGAATCCAGAACCACCAGCGAAGACAGACCGGTCAGTTCGTCGGTCTGACGAGTAATGGTCTGACCGTCAATCATATCGGTGAAGCGAACAAAACCGCTTACTTCAGTGATAACCGGCATGGTGTGCGGGTCCCAGTTTGCAACGGTTTCGCCGCCAGCAACCTGTTCGCCATCGCCTTTCGCCAGTACCGCACCGTAAGGTACTTTGTAGCTTTCTTTGGTACGACCAAATTCGTCGATCAGTTTCAGTTCGGTGTTACGGGAAGTGATAACCAGTTTACCGCTGGAGTTCACAACCGACTTCACGTTGCTGAGCTTGATGCTACCTTTGTTTTTCACCTGGATGCTGGATTCAGCAGCCGCACGGGACGCCGCACCACCGATGTGGAACGTACGCATGGTCAGCTGAGTACCCGGTTCACCGATGGACTGTGCCGCGATAACACCGATTGCTTCACCTTTGTTGATGATGTGCCCACGCGCCAGGTCACGACCGTAGCAGTGCGCACATACACCAAAGTCGGTGTCACAGGATACAACAGAACGTACTTTAACCGCGTCGACAGAGTTCTCTTCCAGCAGGTCACACCACTGTTCGTGCAGCAGCGTGTTGCGTGGAACGAGGATATCGGCAGTACCCGGCTTCAGAACGTCTTCTGCAGTTACACGCCCCAGTACGCGATCGCGCAGCGGCTCTTTAACGTCGCCACCCTCGATAACCGGGGTCATCATGATACCTTCATGAGTACCACAATCGTCTTCGGTAACCACCAGGTCCTGCGCCACGTCAACCAGACGACGAGTCAGGTAACCGGAGTTCGCAGTTTTCAGTGCGGTATCCGCCAGACCTTTACGAGCACCGTGGGTGGAGATGAAGTACTGGAGTACGTTCAGACCTTCACGGAAGTTCGCGGTGATTGGCGTTTCGATGATGGAGCCATCCGGCTTCGCCATCAGACCACGCATACCCGCAAGCTGACGAATCTGTGCCGCAGAACCACGCGCACCGGAGTCGGCCATCATGTAGATGCTGTTGAAGGAAACCTGCTTCTCTTCCTGACCGTCACGGTTGATAACAGTTTCAGTTTGCAGGTTATCCATCATCGCTTTGGATACACGATCGTTCGCCGCAGCCCAGATATCGATAACTTTGTTGTAGCGTTCGCCCGCAGTTACCAGACCAGACTGGAACTGCTCCTGAATTTCAGCAACTTCTGCTTCTGCCTCGGAGATGATTTCGTGTTTCTTCTCCGGGATGACCATGTCATCGATACCAACCGATGCACCGGAACGCGCTGCATATGCAAAGCCGGTGTACATGATCTGGTCCGCAAAAATAACGGTTGGTTTCAGGCCGAGAATGCGGTAGCAGGTGTTCAGCATTTTGGAGATTGCTTTTTTACCCAGCGCCTGGTTGACGATGGAGTAAGGCAGACCTTTCGGTACAATCATCCACAGAATGGCACGGCCAACGGTCGTGTCCTTCAGGCTGGTTTTCGCTACTAATTCACCGTTAGCATCTTTTTCGTATTCAGTGATACGCACTTTGACGCGCGCATGCAGAGAGGCCAGGCCAGCGCGATAAATACGCTCAGCTTCTTTCGGGCCAGTCAGCACCATGCCTTCGCCTTTGGCGTTAACACAGTCACGGGTCATGTAGTACAGACCCAGTACAACGTCCTGAGACGGAACAATGATTGGTTCACCGTTCGCCGGAGACAGGATGTTGTTGGTAGACATCATCAGCGCACGCGCTTCCAGCTGGGCTTCCAGCGTCAACGGTACGTGAACAGCCATCTGGTCACCATCGAAGTCGGCGTTATATGCCGCACAAACCAGCGGGTGCAGCTGGATAGCTTTACCTTCGATCAGTACCGGTTCAAATGCCTGGATACCCAGACGGTGCAGAGTCGGTGCACGGTTCAGCAGTACCGGGTGTTCGCGGATAACTTCGTCCAGGATATCCCAAACGACAGCTTCTTCGCGCTCAACCATTTTCTTAGCGGCTTTGATGGTGGTAGCGAGGCCACGCAGTTCCAGCTTGCCGTAGATAAACGGTTTGAACAGCTCCAGTGCCATTTTCTTCGGCAGACCGCACTGATGCAGACGCAGGTATGGACCTACGGTGATTACAGAACGACCGGAGTAGTCAACACGCTTACCGAGCAGGTTCTGACGGAAACGACCCTGTTTACCTTTGATCATGTCGGCCAAAGATTTCAGAGGACGCTTGTTAGAACCGGTGATTGCACGACCGCGACGACCGTTATCCAGCAGGGCATCTACCGCTTCCTGCAGCATACGTTTTTCGTTACGTACGATGATGTCCGGCGCAGCCAGATCCAGCAGACGTTTCAGACGGTTGTTACGGTTAATGACGCGACGATACAGATCGTTCAGGTCAGAAGTCGCGAAACGACCACCATCCAGTGGAACCAGCGGACGCAGATCTGGCGGCAGTACCGGCAGAACGGTCAGGATCATCCACTCTGGTTTGTTACCAGACTGTACGAACGCTTCCAGCAGTTTGATACGCTTGGTCAGCTTTTTACGTTTGGTTTCGGAGTTAGTTTCGTTCAGCTCTTCACGCAGCTGCTCGCACTCTTGCTCCAGATCCATGCTCTTCAGCAGGGCCTGGATTGCTTCCGCACCCATTTTCGCGTCGAATTCGTCACCGAACTCTTCCAGCGCGTCCAGATACTGCTCTTCAGTCAGGATCTGCTGGCGTTCCAGGTTGGTCATACCGCCTTCGATAACCACATAGGATTCGAAGTACAGCACGCGTTCGATATCGCGCAGCGGCATATCCAGCAGCAGGCCGATACGGGACGGCAGCGATTTCAGGAACCAGATGTGCGCAGTCGGGGAAGCCAGTTCGATGTGGCCCATACGCTCACGGCGTACTTTAGTCTGGGTCACTTCAACGCCGCACTTCTCACAGATGACGCCACGGTGTTTCAGGCGCTTGTACTTACCGCACAGGCACTCGTAATCTTTTACCGGCCCAAAGATACGGGCGCAGAAAAGGCCGTCACGCTCAGGTTTGAACGTACGGTAGTTAATGGTTTCCGGCTTTTTAACTTCACCGAAAGACCATGAACGGATCATGTCTGGCGATGCCAGAGCAATTTTGATCGCATCAAACTCTTCGGTTTTAGTCTGCGCTTTCAGAAACTTTAATAAATCTTTCACGGATTTGCTCCCGTCGGAGTTAGCACAATCCGCTGCCGGGTTTTACCCCGACAGCAGTGACCTGTTTGAGCGAGAATTACTCGTCTTCCAGTTCGATGTTGATACCCAGCGAACGAATCTCTTTCAACAATACGTTGAAGGATTCTGGCATGCCCGGCTCCATCTGATGGTTGCCGTCCACGATGTTCTTATACATCTTGGTACGACCGTTCACATCATCAGACTTAACGGTGAGCATTTCCTGCAGAGTGTATGCCGCGCCGTATGCTTCCAGCGCCCACACTTCCATCTCCCCGAAACGCTGACCACCGAACTGTGCCTTACCACCCAGCGGCTGCTGAGTAACCAGACTGTAAGAACCAGTGGAACGCGCGTGCATCTTATCGTCGACCAGGTGGTTCAGTTTCAGCATGTACATGTAACCTACGGTTACCGGACGTTCGAACTGTTCACCAGTGCGGCCGTCGTACAGGCGGATCTGACCAGAAGTCGGCAGGTCGCCAAGTTTCAGCAGCTCTTTAATTTCTGCTTCTTTCGCACCGTCGAATACCGGCGTTGCGATTGGCATACCTTTGCGCAGGTTTTCAGCCAGACGCATAACTTCTTCATCGCTGAAGGTACTCAGGTCAACTTTCTGGCGAACGTCAGCGCCCAGATCGTACGCACGCTGGATGAATTCGCGCAGTTTCGCGACTTCTTGCTGCTGTTTCAGCATGGCGTTGATCTTATCGCCGATACCTTTCGCAGCCATACCCAAGTGGGTTTCCAGAATCTGACCGATGTTCATACGAGACGGTACGCCCAGCGGGTTCAGTACGATGTCTACCGGTGTACCGTTTTCATCGTAAGGCATATCTTCGATCGGGTTGATCTTAGAAATTACACCCTTGTTACCGTGACGACCTGCCATCTTGTCACCAGGCTGGATACGACGTTTAACCGCCAGATATACCTTAACAATCTTCAGCACGCCCGGTGCCAGATCGTCGCCCTGGGTGATTTTGCGGCGTTTCGCTTCGAGTTTCTTCTCGAACTCGTGTTTCAGTTCGTCATACTGCTCAGCCAGCTGTTCCAGCTGATTTTGTTTCTCTTCGTCGGTCAGGCCCAGCTCCAGCCAGCGATCGCGCGGCAGTTTGTCGAGCTTCTCAGCTTCAACGCCACCGGCTACCAGCACAGCACGGATACGGCTGAACAGACCCGCTTCGAGGATCTGCAGTTCTTCAGACAGGTCTTTCTTCGCCTGCTTCAGCTGCATTTCTTCGATTTCCAGCGCACGTTTGTCTTTTTCTACGCCATCACGAGTAAAGACCTGAACGTCGATAACCGTACCGGAAACACCGTTTGGTACGCGCAGAGAAGAGTCTTTAACGTCAGACGCTTTCTCACCGAAGATCGCACGAAGCAGCTTCTCTTCTGGAGTCAGCTGGGTTTCGCCCTTCGGCGTTACCTTACCAACCAGAATGTCGCCACCGGTCACTTCCGCACCAATGTAAACGATACCGGATTCATCCAGTTTGGAGAGCGCAGCTTCACCCACGTTCGGGATGTCAGCGGTGATCTCTTCCGGCCCCAGCTTGGTGTCACGGGACACACACGCCAGTTCCTGAATGTGGATGGTGGTGAAACGGTCTTCCTGAACAACACGCTCGGATACGAGGATGGAGTCTTCGAAGTTGTAACCATTCCACGGCATGAACGCTACGCGCATGTTCTGACCAAGCGCCAGTTCACCGAGGTCGGTGGACGGACCGTCTGCCAGCACGTCGCCACGTTCTACCGGTTCACCCAGAGACACACACGGCATCTGGTTGATACAGGTGTTCTGGTTAGAACGGGTGTATTTGGTCAGGTTGTAGATGTCGATACCTGCTTCACCCGGATACATCTCGTCTTCGTTAACTTTGATAACGATACGGGAAGCATCCACGTACTGAACGACACCACCACGTTTAGCTACCGCAGTTACACCGGAGTCAACGGCAACAGCACGTTCCATACCCGTACCAACCAGCGGCTTATCAGCGCGCAGAGTCGGAACGGCCTGACGTTGCATGTTCGCACCCATCAATGCACGGTTGGCGTCATCGTGTTCAAGGAACGGGATCAGGGACGCACCGACGGATACCACCTGCTGGGTGGATACGTCCATGTAGTCAACCTGGTCGCGGCTGAACAAGCTGGATTCGCCTTTGCTACGGCAAGTTACCAGGTCTTCTACGAAGTGGCCTTCTTCATCCAGGTTGGAGTTCGCCTGGGCGATAACGTAGTTACCTTCTTCGATAGCAGACAGGTAGTGAATTTCGTCAGTTACAACACCGTCGGTCACTTTACGATACGGAGTCTCAAGGAAGCCGTATTCGTTAGTCTGTGCGTACACGGACAGGGAGTTGATCAGACCGATGTTCGGACCTTCAGGGGTTTCGATTGGACATACGCGACCGTAGTGAGTCGGGTGTACGTCTCGAACTTCGAAGCCTGCACGTTCACGGGTCAGACCGCCTGGGCCGAGTGCAGAGATACGACGTTTGTGCGTAATCTCAGACAGCGGGTTGTTCTGGTCCATAAACTGAGACAGCTGGCTGGAACCGAAGAACTCTTTCACTGCTGCGGAAATCGGCTTGGCGTTGATCATATCCTGAGGCATCAGGGTATCCAGATCGCCCAGAGACAGACGCTCTTTCACCGCACGCTCTACACGTACCAGGCCAACGCGGAACTGGTTTTCCGCCATTTCGCCAACGGAACGGATACGACGGTTGCCAAGGTGGTCGATATCATCGACTTCGCCTTTACCGTTACGGATATCAATGAGCTTTTTCATAACATCAATGATGTCGTCTTTGCTCAGGATACCGGAACCTTCGATTTCTTCGCGCAGCAGAGAACGGTTGAACTTCATACGACCAACCGCAGACAGATCATAGCGGTCTTCAGAGAAGAACAGGTTCTCGAACAGGCTTTCAGCAGCTTCACGAGTCGGCGGCTCGCCAGGACGCATCATGCGGTAGATTTCTACCAGTGCGCTCAGACGGTCGTTAGTTGGGTCGACACGTAAGGTTTCAGAGATATATGGGCCGTGATCCAGATCGTTGGTGAACAGCGTTTCGATACGCTTGTGACCAGACTGGCTCAGCTTAGCCAGCAGATCCAGGCTCAGCTCCATGTTCGCTGCACAGATCAGCTCGCCGGTAGACTCATCAATGTAGTCTTTAGCAACCACTTTACCTGCGATGTACTCAACCGGGACTTCGATCAGTTTGACGTCGTCTTTTTCCAGCTGGCGAATGTGGCGCGCAGTAATACGGCGGCCTTTTTCTACGTACACTTTACCGTTAGCTTCGATGTCGAAAGATGCGGTTTCACCACGCAGGCGTTCCGGCACCAGTTCCATCTGCAGCTTGTTATCACGGATTTCAAAGATAACTTTTTCAAAGAACAGGTCGAGGATCTGTTCAGTAGTGTAGTTCAGGGCACGCAGAATGATGGTCGCAGGCAGTTTACGGCGACGGTCGATACGTACGAACAGGTTGTCCTTCGGATCGAATTCGAAGTCCAGCCAGGAACCACGGTAAGGGATGATGCGCGCGTTATACAGCACTTTACCCGAAGAGTGGGTTTTACCTTTGTCGGAGTCAAAAAAGACACCCGGACTACGGTGCAGCTGGGAAACGATAACACGCTCAGTACCGTTGATAACAAAGGTACCGTTGTCCGTCATGAGCGGAATTTCGCCCATGTAGACTTCTTGTTCTTTAATGTCTTTTACGGTGCCTTCCGGCGCTTCGCGCTCATAGATCACCAGACGCAGTTTAACGCGCAGCGGTGCGGAATAGGTCACGCCACGGATTTGACATTCCTGGACGTCAAACACCGGTTCGCCAAGGCGGTAGCTGACGTATTGCAGCTCGGAATTACCGCTGTAGCTCTGAATCGGGAATACGGAACGGAAAGCAGCTTCCAGACCATACTGCCCTTCAGGATCTTGCTCGATAAATTTCTGAAACGAGTCAAGCTGGATAGAAAGGAGATAAGGTACATCCAAAACTTGTGGACGTTTACCAAAATCCTTACGAATACGTTTTTTCTCGGTATAGGAGTAAACCATAGGGTTCCTCAGCTCGCTGACAAGTCGACCCATCTGTCCATTGAGCGGACAGTTTGTGCAACACTATTTTGTTGACCGGAAAATGGAACACTTTCCGCAATGCCTGTTGCTATCACGCTTAAACCATTTCATTGCGATTTACACAGAACGGGTGTTCTGTCGCAGTATATTAAGTCGTCGATAGAAACAAGCATTGAAAGGCACAGCAGTAGTCAAACAGTGTGAAACGCTACTGGCGCCTTACAGCGCAAAAAGGCTGGTGACCAAAAAGTCACCAGCCATCAGCCTGATTTCTCAGGCTGCAACCGGAAGGGTTGGCTTATTTAACTTCAACTTCAGCGCCAGCTTCTTCCAGAGCTTTTTTCAGTGCTTCTGCGTCGTCTTTGCTCACGCCTTCTTTCAGCGCAGCCGGTGCAGATTCTACCAGGTCTTTAGCTTCTTTCAGACCCAGGCCAGTTGCGCCACGTACTGCTTTGATAACAGCAACTTTGTTCGCGCCAGCAGCTTTCAGAATTACGTCGAATTCAGTTTTTTCTTCAGCAGCTTCAACCGGGCCAGCAGCTACAGCTACAGCAGCAGCAGCGGAAACACCGAATTTTTCTTCCATTGCAGAGATCAGTTCTACAACGTCCATTACAGACATAGCTGCAACTGCTTCAATGATTTGATCTTTAGTGATAGACATTTAAATTGTTCCTGAATATCAGAATAAGTTTATACGTAAGCGAATGCGTTAAAAAGATAACTGCGATTAAGCAGCTTCTTTCGCATCGCGTACAGCAGCCAGAGTACGAACCAGTTTGCCAGCCGAAGCTTCTTTCATGGTTGCCATCAGGCGTGCAATTGCTTCTTCGTAGGTCGGCAGAGTTGCCAGGCGGTCGATCTGAGACGCCGGGATCAGCTCACCTTCAAAGGCAGCGGCTTTGACCTCAAATTTTGCATTCGCTTTCGCGAACTCTTTGAACAGACGAGCTGCAGCGCCCGGGTGTTCCATAGAGTATGCAATCAGGGTCGGACCAACAAACGCGTCTTTCAGGCACTCGAACGGAGTACCTTCAACAGCACGACGCAGCAGGGTGTTACGAACAACACGCATGTATACGCCAGCTTCGCGACCTGCTTTACGCAGTTCAGTCATTTTATCTACAGTCACGCCACGGGAATCCGCAACCACTGCAGACAGCGCGCCTTTGGCTACTTCGCTGACTTCAGCAACAATCGCTTGTTTGTCTTGAAGATTTAAAGCCATTAGCTTTGCTCCTGGATGTTTGCCAGAGAAAATCTCTGGAACTCACTTCACTCCTCCAAATGGAGAGAGCGTCTTAATTACGGTGAGCAGAAACAAGCCAGAATATAAAAGAATAATCTTAGCGTTCTGTCACCGTCTACGCAGGGGATTAAGTTTCTTGCGAAACTCCTGCGGTCTTCGACGGAGGCCTGGATAGGCCAGGCTCCAACGAACAAATCTTTTTAGCTGCTAACTTTCGTTAGCATACGTGGGGGTAAGATTGTAGACAAAATCACCGCCCACGTAAAGGCATTAGTTTGCAGAAGCGCTCAGGCCAGCCTGGTCAACTGCAACACCTGCACCCATGGTGGTGGAGATGCTAACTTTCTTGATGTACACGCCTTTCGCCTGAGTCGGTTTTGCTTTTTTCAGCGCAACCAGCAGAGCTTCCAGGTTTTCTTTCAGTTTGTCAGCGTCAAAGTCCACTTTACCGATGGTGGTGTGGATGATGCCGTTTTTGTCGTTACGGTAACGAACCTGGCCAGCTTTAGCGTTTTTAACCGCTTCAGCAACGTTCGGAGTTACAGTACCCACTTTCGGGTTTGGCATCAGGCCGCGCGGACCCAGAACCTGACCCAGCTGGCCAACAACGCGCATTGCATCCGGAGAAGCAATAACAACGTCAAAGTTCATTTCGCCTTTCTTGATCTGGTCAGCCAGATCTTCCATACCTACCAGTTCAGCGCCTGCAGCTTTAGCAGCTTCAGCGTTTGCGCCTTGGGTAAATACAGCTACGCGAACGGAACGGCCAGTACCGTGCGGCAGTACAGTTGCACCACGTACGTTCTGGTCAGATTTACGAGCGTCGATGCCGAGGTTAACAGCAACGTCCACGCTTTCTACGAATTTAGCAGTCGCCAGCTCTTTCAGCAGAGCGATAGCTTCGTTGATGTCGTACTGTTTGGTCGCATCAACTTTCTCGCGGATAACACGCATGCGCTTGGTCAGTTTAGCCATTTCTTAGTCCTCCACTACCAGGCCCATGGAACGTGCAGTACCTTCGATGGAGCGAGTCATCGCTTCAATGTCGGCACCAGTCATGTCGGCAGCTTTGGTCTGCGCGATTTCCTGCAGCTGAGCGCGGGAAATTTTACCCACTTTGTCTTTGTTCGGCTTACCGGAACCAGACTTGATACCAGCCGCTTTTTTCAGCAGAACTGCTGCCGGCGGAGTCTTGGTAACGAAAGTGAAAGAACGGTCAGCGTAAACGGTGATAACTACCGGAATCGGCAGACCTTTTTCGATGGAATCAGTTTTTGCGTTGAACGCTTTGCAGAATTCCATGATGTTTACGCCCTGCTGACCCAGAGCCGGACCTACTGGCGGACTCGGGTTAGCCATACCAGCTGCAACCTGCAGCTTGACATAGGCTTGTACTTTCTTAGCCATTATAAATTCCTCAAGTTGGGTAATAACGCCTCTGAGAGGCTCCCCGTGATATAAAAAATCGTTTTACGGGCAAGGCCCATAAAAACAAAAGGCGCGAAATTGTATTCCAATCTCACGCCTTGTGCAACGATTTAATCGCCGCTTTTTTGATCGCTGGATTAGGCTTTTTCAACCTGGCTGAAGTCCAGCTCTACCGGGGTCGCACGACCGAAGATAGAAACAGAGACTTTCAGACGAGACTTCTCGTAATCCACCTCTTCAACTACGCCGTTGAAGTCAGCGAACGGACCATCATTAACACGAACCATTTCACCCGGTTCAAACAGCGTTTTCGGACGCGGCTTATCACCAACCTGCTGCAGGCGGTTCATAATCGCATCAACTTCTTTATCGCTGATTGGTGCAGGACGATCGGAAGTACCGCCGATGAAGCCCATCACACGCGGTACGCTGCGCACCAGGTGCCAACTCGCGTCGTTCATCACCATCTGAACGAGGACGTAGCCAGGGAAGAATTTGCGTTCGCTTTTGCGACGCTGACCGCCACGGATCTCAACGACTTCTTCAGTCGGAACCATGACTTCGCCAAACAACTCTTCCATGTTGTGTAATTTGATATGCTCACGCAGCGACGTTGCTACGCGGCCTTCAAAACCGGAAAACGCCTGAACGACGTACCAGCGCTTTTTAGGAGCTTCAGACATCTCAGAACCTCAGGCCAGTGATAAAGGATACCAGGCGAACCAGAATACCATCCAGTCCCCACAGGATCAGTGACATTACTGCGGTAACCGCAGCCACAATCAGCGTGGTGTGCAATGTTTCCTGGCGAGTCGGCCAAATGACCTTACGGACTTCGGTACGCGCTTCACGGGCAAAAGCAACGGTTGCTTTACCTTTTGTCGTTAACAGCGCGACACCACCCGCTGCAGCAATCAGAATTACTACGGCCAACGCACGCAGCGGCAGCATAATGTCGCGATAAAGGTAGTTGCCGACGATTGCCACCAAGAGCAATGCCACCACAACGACCCACTTCATCGCTTCCAGGCCGCGCCCGCTTCCTTGAGCTTCGGTATTCGCACTCATAAACCAACCTGTCAGAAGTATTCTACAAACATTTTCACCCCGCGATAGCGAGGCAAACCAAATCGAAACGCGTATTCGCTTTTCGGATTATACGCCCTCAACAGAGCCTGTCTCAGCAATGATTATGACAAAGAAAATCACTGATGAGCCAGGTTCTGGTACGAAAGCGTGCAAAAAGGGCATCAAATGATGCCCTTTTATTGCGCATTGCGTCAAATGTTATCGGCAATTAGCTCAGAACTTTAGCTACAACGCCTGCGCCAACGGTACGGCCGCCTTCACGGATTGCGAAACGCAGACCGTCGTCCATCG
>NZ_JABWMT020000037.1:0-30568 GCF_013368915.2 Escherichia sp. 93.1518 | reverse complement strand
ATTTTATCCATTCTTATTGATTTTTATAAATAAATTTATTAAGAAATACAGAGTATTACTTCTTATATTGATTTCTGTTTCATCTATTGTGTATGCAAATATTATAGTTAGCAGTTACCCTGACTTAGCATTCTATACGCTACTACCAAGGGCATGGGAATTAATTCTTGGTGGAATTATGTCTTTTTTTGTAAAAGAAAGAAGAAGCAATATACATAAAGACCGATCATCTTTAACTTCGTATCTGCCAGTAATTGGAATGTTGATGATTGTTTATTCAATGTTGTTTTTTGGAAATGACATCAAACACCCTTCATTTATCACCCTAATCCCTGTAGCTGGTTCATGTTTGATAATCGCATTTGCAAATGGTGCCGATTTAATATCTAAAATATTATCCTTGCGTCCGATTGTCTTTATTGGCTTGATATCATATTCTCTATATTTATGGCATCAACCTGTTTTTGTTTTTTACAGGATATTATTTAGTGAAAATATCACTCCTTATTACTGTGTAGCATTAGCATCAATTTCAATTGTTATTGCGTCTTTTTCATATTTTTTTATTGAAAAACCATATAGAGCAAAACATGTTAAAAGTAAGAATACAATAGTATTAGCAACGTCTCTGTCAGCATTGCTTGCTTTCTCTATTTATGCAAAGGCCGATGGGGGTTTTCAGTGGCGTCTTGCAGGCATTCTGAAAGAAACCTATGAAATGTACAAAGAACCAGAGTTCAGGAAATTGGCAGATTATTCAAATATTGGTAAAAGTTTAAGAGGTGAACCTGATAGTTATTTATGTGGTTTACGTTCTCTTGATAACCCGTGTAACTTTGGCGGTGATGACATCATCGTATTAGGAGATAGCTATGCTGGACAATATGCACCAACAATTTTAGATTACTCAAAAGAAAATAACAAAGGGATGTTATCTCTCACGTATGAGCAATGTCCATTTGTGAGTGATATGTGGTTTGGCAATGTTCCTGAATGTGTGGTTGTCAATGAGCAAAGATGGAAAGCCATTGATTCTCTTAAGGGTAAGAAAACTATTTTTATAGCTGCTAATTATGATCAATTCCCGCTTGCTAAGGCTCCTGTGTCATCTCCTTTAGAGATGGCGAAGCAAAATTTTAGTGGCGGAGATTTTTTAGGTGGCGAGCAGGCATATATCTCTCTATCTAATAATGTTAAGAAACTCGTGTCCAAGGGGCATGATGTATATATTGTATACCCAACCCCTAATCCGTCTGAAGATGTTGCCAACATAGTATTCTCAAAACTAAGATCTATCAATTATAAGTTTGAGACAACATACACAAGCAGCAGAAATGGGCTTAACTTAGCAAAACAGCAATCCGATATATTAGATAAATATATTCCTGACATGAAAGGATTGCATAAGATAAAACCTATAAAAACTTTATGTGATGACAATGGTTGTAGAATAATTGACCATAACGGCGGATTATATAATGTTGGTTTTCACTTATCTAAATCTGGTGTTAAAGAAATACTTAATGATAACGGCTTTGTAATTAATTAGTGTATTTTGTCCACCAACATTATCAATACTAAAAAAACAGCGGCAATTTCGCCGCTGTTTTTATATAAAATAAGTAACAGAACCAATTATCTCAGCATTATTACCTAGAACATTTAGTTGTACATTCATATTACCAGCGACAGATGTAGCTCCTGTAAATGTTATGTAATTACTTTCAGCATCAACCCTAGGCAATAGCGCAGCCACAGCCGTAGTTAAATTATTGTAATATCCAATAGATCCAACAGAAGTAGCCCCTGGTCGAGACAAAAAAGGTAATCCACCTATCCTATAACCATCTCCACTTCCAATAATCGTTATCCCTATGTGAAAACTTGCGGTCACTACATCACCAGTTCTTGTATAACTTCCAACTTGTTTATAGTAGGACGCATTTCCGCCTACAGTCGGAATCCAAACTCCAGTTTCTATATCACCACACGACCAGTCTTCTGCTGTTGTTAGTTTTCCAGTAACAATAAATTTACTTCCACCACCAGAATTATAAGGAACAAAAATTGGTTTTATTCTTGCATAAGTGTTACCGATCTGCTCATTAAGATCATTTCTATCAATAAGAACTTGACCATTTTCGAAGTTTGAAATCTGGCAGTCTGTTACACTCCAGTCTCTTAACTTCACATCAGCATCCATGACACCAATAAGCTTACCAGCATTACCAATTTTTTCTTTATGCATATTTACATACACATTTCTTACCGTAACAGACTGAGGGAACAAATAATTATCAGGATTAGTTTTATCACTTAAAACAGATATTACCCAAGGTCTGTGTTGAGTACTTACTTCACAATAAAATCCATCAATAAGCGTTCCAGATGCCGCTGGTCCAAGTAGTATTCCACCTGTAGAGTGATGCGCACTACCTCCAATTACTCTCCCCTTAACGCAGTTAATATAGGCAAAATATCCTAAATCTTGATTGTCATAGGCTGACATAGCACAGTCTCTAACTGTTACTCGCGAATTTCCTCCATCATAAGCTGAGCCATCAGTTTTCTTACCAACTATTGATATAAAGTTACCAATAGCAACTCGACTATAAAAAGTTTTTTTATAACACCCCTCAATTAAAATATCCCAGTTTTCAAACTGAGCATATATATCATAAGAGCTGGCATTCCCATAATCTATGAAATCACAATATCTTATTTTCGGCGTATAAACGGCACTCTTTATCTTTATACCACCTAATGCTCCCTCCCCACCTGTGAATCTAATGCCAGTAACGGTGTAATCGCCTTGATAGAAATCATCTGCGGTAGGATTATTTTCGTCAGAATCATCACCCAATATAATAGCAAATTCACTCCCTGAACAATTAATTGTCGCCCCATTATTTGAATATATAGTTACAGGCCTTATAAACTCCAAAGAATTATTTATTAGATACTCTCCATAAGGAAAAAAATCTCAACTGGTGGTGAGTACTTTGGTCTGGAGTTTACGTAATTCATAATATTGATTACACCAACATCATCATTCGTGCCATCACCTTTAAACCCAAAGTCTTTCGCGCTCACAAAATCTGCATTTTTATCGTGCTGTGCTCTCTCGATTGCCATAGAGAGGGGTTGTTTTACACGAACAACTGAATCATCAACTAATAATGGCCCATTTTCAGATAGCAATCTTTCCTGAAATTGATCAGGGTCATACTTCAGCACATTAGGAAAATAGAACTGCTGCACACCGTACGCATCATAAACAGACATAGAATGACCTTGCACAGTAACGAATTTGGCAATCTGTCCGTTATGCACCGGATATCCAGCAGCATTGATAACGATTGGCTGTGCAACAGGAACGTGAGAACCGTCTTCGTTCTCCACATAAACCTGAATCTGGTTTTCAGTATTTACCGGGTCAGTGTCAATTTTACCGATATAAATTTTGCCATTGGCTACGGCTTTAAAAGAACGCGCCATAGTGAAGAGTTGCGAAGGCATCCCAATTACAACATTGGCTGTAATGTCTGTCATTTAATTTGCTCCGGACGTAGCAATGCCGAACAAGATGCAACTTGCCCAGCATTGCACTAATGTCAGTTATGATTTGTTAATTATGAGATGAGTCTATGCAAAGAGATCTGTTGAATATTGCGCTCTACATATTTGGTTTTTGCATATTCCTGGTGTTTGCGAAGCTATTCTGACAACGCATCAGACTTAGCACCCTGAGTCAGGGCGTTAATGGCCTTTTGTGCCTGCTGCATGGCTTTCTCGAACGCTGTTGATCCGCGTGGGGTGTTTGCCATTCGGAGCATTGCATTTCTGAATGGCTCGCTCTCATAGGCGCGAGTAAGAAGTCCGTAGCTTACTGCTGCGCCAGTTGTTGCAGGGTTCATTGCCGTACCATACCCGATAATGAACGGGATGGTTTGCTGCCCTGTGGGTGTTGTTACTGCCGCTTTTGCAGCCTGCTGCGTGGATTGCAGGTAGTTTTTCAATCCTTTCAGATAAGCAGCATCCTGCCCCTTAAATGTTATTCCAGTCTGGTTTTGCAGGATGTTAAGCTGCCGAAGGAACTGGTCAGGGGATCCACCTGATTTCTCCATCGCCTTTCCAATGATGCCATTGCGCATTTGCGCCCTGCCAACACGGCCAACTGAGTTGTACAGCGTCTTAATTTCCGATTTGTTCTTGCTGAATAGCATGTTGTTGACAACTTCCGGAGTAAGATCGCCTTTCATGAGAACATTCTTCAGCCTGGTATTCTTTAGTTTCGCCGCTTCGTCAGCGTAGACGGCATTGGCCTGCTGATATTTCCGGAGAGTATCGTTGCCAAGATTCTGACCAATGGCACTATTGATATCGTCGGTCATTGCCTTGTAAACGCGCTGAATGGCGGCATCGGAACGGTTTGGTAACACTGGTCGCTCACCCTTCACGTCCATTCTGAACTGGCTGCGCAGATCGCTTAATTGCTTCAAATCCAGATTGACCGGACCATCAGGACCAGCATTGCGAACAAGCTCATCACGATATGACTGAAGTTTTGAAATCGTCTCGTTATCAGCGACCTTACCAAGCTTCTGCAGGTTAGATATCTCAGTATCAATCTGCTGAATTGCTCGTGCAGGTTGAATGTTGACTCCTGCCATTGCATTCTGAACCTGCTCAAGACGGTTCCCTGCGGCACGCCGAATTCCTGATGTTTTCGCTTTAAGGCTGTCAATAACAACTGCCGGATCGTACTCGCCGAATTTATCAGCAAATCTCTGCACCAACTGACTTCTCGCTTCCTGTTGCGTTGCTCTCATTCCGCTTGTGCCAGCCAGGGGGATATTTTCTGCTGTAGTCTGCGCCATTTTCCCGACGCGGGAAGTAGGCTGTAACAGGTCTGTGGTGTGCAGAGGAACTCCTTCACGCTCTGCAAACCTGATAGCCTGTTGAGCTTCTGGTGCTATCGCACCACGAACGCCACGATAAGCAGCGCCTAATCCACGTCCGGCAGCGTTAATAGCGCCGCCAGCCAGAACGCCAACGCCTAAATCGGTAGCGAGTGCTTCCGCATCATCTTTCGCACTATTTGCAGCAAGTGACCCGACTGCGTTTTCAGCGAGAAGGCGAGTTGCACCCTGAGCGATTCTACCAGCGAGTGTTGGTGCCTGTGTTGCCGCTCTCTCAATGCCAGCAGGAGTGAGGTAAGGCAATGCTTCAGCAAATACCCTTCCCTCTGTCGTTTGTGGAGTCAGCGCGCCTTGCTGAAGGCCAAAGTCCTGCTCTAATCCCTGCGTTGTTACTCGTGGCGCTGGTTGATATGTACCATCGCCAATACCGAGTTTACCGCCAGCCCATGCCGCCGCGCTTGTTACAGCATCGGCAACTGATGCAGGTATGTTTGCCACGTTCACGCCAGCCTGCACCAGTCCGCGACCAGTCTCTTTTACTGCTTCGCCAAGATCAGACATAAATCCACTTTGCTGTGGTTGTTGCTGTGCTACTGGTTGCTGTGTCTCCACTTGCTGCACAGATGGCAATGGATAGGCAGCATAGAAAGCTTGCTTAGCCTGCTCTGCATTTTCTCCGGCTTGCGGGGCCACGACTTCATTGAAGTATTGCTCCTGAGCCTGCGCTTTTTGTTCTGGTGCTAACGCCTGATACTGTGGAGAGGCGATAACATCTTTCCATGCTTTAGCCATTAATCACCCCATAGTGAAGAAAAATTACTGCCAGTAGTAGGTTGTTGCGCTGGCGTATTCTGTACTGGCTCCTGATAATCAAACTGTTTTTTAACAGTGCTCAACTTGCTTTCAAGCTGATTTCTAATCTTTCCGATAGAGTCACGAAAAGCCTTTTCACTCATTTTGGGGCTTAGGGCACCAACCGCATCGGATAATTTTTTACCCTCAGCATCTGAAAGAGCCCCCATCCCCTTAAGGGACTGCACCATAGGAAGGAATGTTTGAGCTTTAAAGGTGTCTAGTCTTGCTTCAAAGTTAGCCGCATCAGAACCAGGAACTGTCGGAAATGCTGAGCGAATGCCTACTGCTTTTGAAAGGCCGGGGCTTTGCTCTATTGAAGTGGCACACTGAATTTGGCCACCTGAACAGAGGTGATATGCTCACCTCAGAACAACACAGGTGCTCCAATGAAAAAAAGAAATTTCAGCGCAGAGTTTAAACGCGAATCCGCTCAACTGGTTGTTGACCAGAACTACACGGTGGCAGATGCCGCCAAAGCTATGGATGTTGGCCTTTCCACAATGACAAGATGGGTCAAACAACTGCGTGATGAGCGTCAGGGCAAAACACCAAAAGCCTCTCCGATAACACCAGAACAAATCGAAATACGTGAGCTGAGGAAAAAGCTACAACGCATTGAAATGGAGAATGAAATATTAAAAAAGGCTACCGCGCTCTTGATGTCAGACTCCCTGAACAGTTCTCGATAATCGGGAAACTCAGAGCGCATTATCCGGTGGTTACACTCTGCCATGTGTTCGGGGTTCATCGCAGCAGCTACAGATACTGGAAAAACCGGCCTGAAAAACCAGACGGCAGACAGGCTGTATTACGCAGTCAGGTACTTGAGCTACATGGCATCAGCCACGGTTCGGCCGGAGCAAGAAGCATCGCCACAATGGCAACCCGGAGAGGCTACCAGATGGGACGCTGGCTTGCTGGCAGGCTCATGAAAGAGCTGGGGCTGGTCAGCTGTCAGCAGCCGACTCACCGGTATAAACGTGGTGGTCATGAACATGTTGCTATCCCTAACTATCTTGAACGGCAGTTCGCCGTGACCGAGCCAAATCAGGTGTGGTGCGGTGATGTGACCTATATCTGGACGGGTAAGCGCTGGGCGTACCTCGCCGTTGTTCTCGACCTGTTCGCAAGAAAACTAGTGGGCTGGGCCATGTCGTTCTCGCCGGACAGCAGGCTCACCATGAAAGCGTTGGAAATGGCATGGGGAAACCCGTGGTAAGCCCGGCGGGGTGATGTTCCACAGCGATCAGGGCAGTCATTATACGAGCAGGCAGTTCCGGCAGTTATTGTGGCGATACCAGATCAGGCAGAGTATGAGCCGGCGCGGAAACTGCTGGGATAACAGCCCAATGGAACGCTTCTTCAGGAGTCTGAAGAACGAATGGATGCCGGTGGTGGGTTACGTAAGCTTCAGCGAGGCAGCTCACGCCATAACGGACTATATCGTTGGATATTACAGCGCACTAAGACCGCACGAATATAACGGTGGATTACCCCCAAACGAATCGGAAAATCGATACTGGAAAAACTCTAACTCGGTGGCCAGTTTTTGTTGACCACTTCAGTGCCACTTCAAACAGAGAATGGATGAAGTTTTCACTGAGCTTTATATCAATCGTCATTTGAAAGTGAAAATTCATGGTCTTCGAATGCTCGACGTGAGAGTTCTTGGTATGTATCCGTTCGCCAGTGCGGATTCTACTAATGTTGCTGTTAACGTACCGAAGACAGAGAAGCGATTTCCTGAGATTACCGACAAACTGGCACGTACAGCTGTACTTCGCGCTGCTATTGAAAAGGTGCACCCGCCATCGATATCAGCATGGGTAGACAGAAAGATGAGAGAGCCGGCGCAAGCCGGTTTTTTATTTGAATTCACCGACGCCGCTTAATGCGGATTTCTTTTATCTGAACTCGCTACGGCGAGTTTTGTTTTATGGAGATGATAAATGCACTTCCGAGTCACAGGTGAATGGAATGGAGAGCCATTCAACAGAGTTATCGAAGCAGAGAACATCAACGACTGCTATGACCACTGGATGCTGTGGGCGCAGATAGCACATGCAGACGTAACCAATATTCGAATTGAAGAACTGAAAGAACACCAAGCCGCCTGATGGCAGTTTTTTATTGGGGGTAGTAGATGGCTGCAATTCACATTGTATCATTAATATGCAATGCAATTCAGATAGTTGCTTGCATTATCTTTGTTTCCTCAATCCTTCGCTCCCGCCGATATTCTCCAGCAATTAACCCACATCCTGCACAGGTTGAAGCCGTCAGGATGGCTATAGAGTTACGAAATGAGATGAATAAGGCATTAATGGAGATGGAGAAACCATTCACTGACAAACATTAAGAGTGGAAATAAAGAAATCACACCGCCTCACACTCGATGAGGCCTGTTCATTTCTCAAGATATCCAGACCTACCATCGCCGCATCAATGCGGCTTTTTCTTGCCTGATTTGCAGGTTCGATTCCCTATTCGGAGATAGCACTCATGCAACACGAACTACAGCCTGATTCACTGGTTGATTTGAAATTCATCATGGCTGATACTGGCTTTGGTAAAACCTTCATCTATGACCGGATTAAGTCCGGCGACCTGCCAAAAGCCAAAGTTATCCACGGTCGAGCAAGATGGTTATATCGTGACCATTGTGAATTCAAAAATAAGCTCTTAAGCCGCGCCAATGGGTAAAATAGCGGGTAAAATATTTCTCACATCTAAAAAACACCATTCCAATCAATCCCCTGCTGCTTCAAGTAGATGTCTGCAGGGGACACCATTTATTACCGCCTTCCATACCCCACCATAAAGCGGATCATCAAGCCACAAGCCGGGGCAATAAACATAAATATCCCCGTTACCAGCTCATTACCGCCAGTTAACCACATAGTGAAGTAATAAATGAGGGCGGCGAGGATCACCATGCCGAAAAATGAAGAGACAGCAGATACTACATTTAGTACCTGGCCAATATATCCGCTGACACAAACGATACACAGAGCGAGAAACATCCATAAATAAATCATAGCTCAACCTCCTGCCGCGCTAAAAAACCTGTTACTTCAGGTAGTTTAATAGTAAGACAATTCTTAATCGCTGGCAATTTTTGCCAGGTCCTAATAAAAACAAGATGTTAAAAATAGAGCTATCCTGTTCTGAAAAATATTTACTTGAGTGATTAATAATCAGTGGCTGAAAACAATCGGCTGATGATAAAATGGAAATACCGCATTCATGCTCCTCGTGGTTTTGTCCTGGCTAGTCTTTACACTCTTTACAGGAACCATTGTCGTACATGATGGCCTAATATATTGAGTGTACCGCTGTCGACATGGAATCTTCTGCGATACAACAATTCGTATCTACAGAAGGTAACTATGTTTCCACAACGCAAATTTTCCCGCGAGTTTCTCCATCCTCGCTACTGGCTCACGTGGTTTGGTCTGGGCGTACTCTGGCTTTGGGTACAGCTTCCTTATCCTGTCCTGTGTTTTCTTGGCACACGTATCGGCACGATGGCCAGACCATTTCTGAAACGTCGCGAATCCATCGCCCGCAAAAACCTTGAACTTTGCTTCCCACAGCATTCATCTGAAGAACGCGAGAAGATGATTGCCGAAAACTTTCGTTCACTCGGCATGGCGCTGGTAGAAACCGGCATGGCGTGGTTCTGGCCCGATCGTCGCGTGCGTAAATGGTTTGATGTTGAAGGTCTGGATAACCTGCAACGCGCACAAATGCAAAATCGCGGCGTGATGGTAGTCGGCGTACATTTTATGTCACTGGAACTGGGCGGCCGCGTAATGGGGATTTGCCAGCCAATGATGGCAACTTATCGTCCGCATAATAATCAATTGATGGAATGGGTGCAGACCCGTAGTCGGATGCGTTCGAATAAAGCGATGATCGGCAGAAATAATCTGCGCGGTATTGTTGGTGCTTTGAAAAAAGGTGAAGCCGTATGGTTCGCTCCCGACCAGGATTATGGTCGTAAAGGAAGCTCCTTCGCTCCGTTCTTTGCGGTAGAAAATGTTGCGACAACCAATGGCACTTACGTATTGTCACGCCTCTCAGGTTCCGCCATGTTGACTGTGACGATGGTACGAAAAGCCGATTACAGCGGATACCGTTTGTATATCACCCCAGAAATGGAAGGCTACCCGACTGATGAAGGTCAGGCTGCGGCTTATATGAACAAGATTATTGAGAAAGAGATTATGCGCGCACCGGAGCAGTATCTCTGGATCCACCGCCGCTTCAAAACGCGTCCGGTGGGTGAAGCGTCGTTATACGTTTAACAAACGACCAGCTCTTCTTCCCTCCTCAAATTAGCCATAATAACTCAATGGTTTTTATGGCTTTTTTCTTAAGGCTTTCCCCTTCGCTGAATCATGAATTATTACTGACAGAAATTAAACTGTCGCCGATATGAGACACTCGTAAGTTACTAAAAGTAAATAAGAAAATGCCACTTGTTTCAATTTAGTTTTAGGCGTACATTAGCGCCGTCTCGAGCAAATCAGCTCAGAATTCTGGGGTGATGCCCACGGCAAAACAGAGGCCTGTTAAGGTCGTTTTCCCGGTGTCAGCTCACTGTATCAGATGTAATGAAGTCATTCAGGCGTAACTGTAATTACGCGGAGAGATGTAAAGTGAAATATTTCTTTATGGGCATTTCTTTTATGGTCATCGTTTGGGCCGGTACTTTTGCCCTGATGATCTAAAAGCAAACTGTGCAACGAAAAACAGGAGCCATCTGGCTCCTGTTTGCTTTTCTGAGAATGCATTTATTCGGCGTTTTCGTGAATATGTTTACTGCTGGCGGGCAGTAAACCGTCTGCGCGGAACATCGCTTTAATCCCGCGTATCGCCTGACGAATACGGTCACGGTTTTCAATCAGCGCAAAGCGTACATGCGTGTCGCCGTAGTCGCCAAAGCCAATCCCCGGAGAGACACAGACCTTCGCTTCGTTAAGCAGCTTTTTGGCAAACTCCAGCGAGCCTATTGCCGCATACGGTTCAGGGATTTTTGCCCAGACATACATCGAAGCCTTCGGCATTTCAACCATCCAGCCCGCTTCATGCAGCCCTTTTACCAGCACATCGCGGCGGCGCTTATACTGTTCGGCAATATCGCGCACGCACTGTTGATCGCCTTCCAGCGCGGCAATTGCAGCCACCTGCAATGGCGTAAAAGTACCGTAATCGTGGTAGCTTTTGATACGCGCCAGCGCACTGACCAGCGTTTTGTTACCGACCATAAAGCCAATACGCCAGCCTGCCATGTTGTAACTTTTCGACAAGGTAAAGAACTCGACCGCCACGTCACGTGCGCCCGGAACCTGCATGATTGACGGCGCTTTCCAGCCATCGTAGACAATATCGGCATAGGCCAGGTCGTGAACCACCAGTACATCGTAGCGTTTCGCCAGCGCAACAACCTTTTCGAAGAATTCCAGTTCCACACATTGCGCGGTTGGGTTCGACGGGAAGCCGAGGATCATCATCTTCGGTTTCGGATAACTTTCGCGAATTGCGCGTTCCAGTTCATTGAAGAAATCAACACCCTCCACCAGTGGCACTGAACGTACCTGCGCACCGGCAATCACCGCGCCGTAGATATGAATCGGATAACTTGGATTCGGCACCAGCACAGTGTCGCCGTGATCCAGCGTCGCCAGCATCAGGTGCGCCAGCCCCTCTTTCGAGCCAATGGTGACGATGGCTTCTGATTCCGGATCTATCTCAACGTCGTAGCGATCCTGATACCAGTGGGAAATGGCGCGACGCAACCGGGGAATGCCACGTGAAGTGGAATAGCCATGTGTGTCCGGGCGCTGCGCCACGGTACAGAGTTTTTCGACGATATGCGGCGGGGTCGCGCCGTCCGGATTGCCCATACTGAAATCGATAATATCTTCGCCACGCCGGCGCGCAGCCATTTTCAGTTCAGCGGTAATGTTAAAAACGTAGGGCGGGAGACGATCAATACGCGTAAAGCGACGTTCAGGGCGAGTGTCAGCCATAATTTCCTCAGATTAACGTGAGCGCCCGGACCGTCCGAGCGACGCTGCCACGATGGGTGGCTGTTTTGAAAATAGCCTGATTAATTTCTGTCTGTCGAGCGTTTTAGCAAATATTTTTTTCTACCAAAAAAAGAGGAAAACCTGTAATAAAACGGGAAATCCTTACTTTCTTTCAGGAAAATTAAATTCATATTAATTAACATTATAATTTCAATAAATTTACTTATTGAGTGTGCATTATCAAGAGATGCATTGCCAATACACCATTTGCCTGACAATCCCCTTTTAAAATTGTGGTTTTTCCTCAAAAACGGCCTGCTGGTCATCAGCCTTCAGGTTACCTATCATAGAGGTTTAATCCTTATCCAGAGTTACCCGTGCACGAAATATTCAACATGCTGCTGGCGGTCTTCGATCGGGCAGCGTTAATGCTTATCTGCCTGTTCTTTCTCATCCGTATCCGTCTGTTTCGCGAACTGTTGCACAAGTCGGCACACTCACCGAAAGAGCTGCTCGCCGTTACCGCCATTTTCTCGCTGTTTGCCCTGTTCAGCACCTGGTCCGGTGTGCCGGTGGAAGGCTCACTGGTTAATGTACGTATTATTGCGGTGATGTCCGGCGGGATTTTATTTGGCCCGTGGGTGGGGATCATTACCGGCGTGATAGCCGGGATTCACCGCTATCTTATTGATATTGGTGGCGTGACGGCGATCCCCTGCTTTATCACCAGTATTCTGGCGGGATGTATATCGGGCTGGATCAACCTGAAAATCCCCAAAGCGCAGCGTTGGCGAGTCGGTATTCTCGGCGGCATGTTGTGCGAAACGCTGACCATGATTCTGGTGATTGTCTGGGCGCCGACCACTGAACTGGGGCTGGACATTGTGTCAAAAATCGGGATTCCAATGATCCTCGGCAGCGTCTGTATCGGTTTTATTGTGCTGCTGGTGCAAAGCGTTGAGGGCGAAAAGGAGGCCAGCGCCGCGCGGCAAGCCAAGCTGGCGCTGGATATCGCCAACAAAACGCTGCCGCTGTTTCGCCATGTCAATAGCGAGTCATTACGCAAGGTCTGCGAAATTATCCGCGATGACATTCACGCCGATGCGGTAGCAATCACCAATACCGATCATGTGCTGGCCTACGTTGGCGTGGGTGAACATAACTATCAGAATGGTGATGACTTTATTAGCCCAACCACACGTCAGGCGATGAATTACGGAAAAATCATCATTAAAAATAATGATGAAGCTCACCGCACACCGGAAATCCACTCAATGCTGGTGATCCCGCTTTGGGAGAAAGGAGTCGTTACCGGGACGCTGAAAATTTACTACTGCCACGCACATCAGATCACCTCGTCATTGCAGGAAATGGCGGTCGGTTTGTCGCAAATCATCTCCACGCAACTGGAAGTTTCTCGCGCCGAGCAGCTGCGTGAAATGGCAAATAAGGCAGAGCTTCGCGCCCTGCAAAGCAAAATTAATCCCCATTTTCTGTTTAACGCTCTGAATGCAATCTCCTCATCAATTCGCCTGAATCCGGATACCGCTCGCCAGCTGATCTTTAATCTGTCACGTTATCTGCGCTATAACATTGAATTAAAAGACGATGAGCAAATCGATATCAAAAAAGAGCTGTATCAAATAAAAGACTATATCGCCATTGAGCAGGCTCGCTTTGGCGACAAGCTGACGGTTATCTATGATATTGATGAAGAGGTGAATTGCTGTATACCCAGCCTGCTGATCCAGCCGTTGGTGGAGAACGCTATTGTCCACGGTATTCAGCCTTGCAAAGGTAAAGGCGTTGTCACCATCAGCGTTGCAGAGTGCGGTAATCGGGTACGCATTGCGGTGAGAGATACCGGGCACGGCATCGATCCGAAAGTGATTGAGCGGGTCGAAGCGAACGAAATGCCGGGCAATAAAATTGGCCTGCTGAATGTCCATCATCGCGTGAAGTTATTGTATGGCGAGGGGCTGCATATCCGCCGCCTAGAACCAGGAACGGAAATTGCGTTTTACATTCCTAACCAACGCACCCCAGTCGCCTCACAGGCTACGTTATTGCTTTGAGCCGGAGTGATATTGTGAAAGTCATCATTGTTGAAGACGAATTCCTGGCACAACAGGAACTGAGCTGGCTAATTAAAGAGCACAGCCAGATGGAGATTGTCGGCACCTTTGACGACGGTCTGGACGTGTTGAAGTTTTTGCAGCATAACCGCGTCGACGCCATTTTTCTGGATATCAATATTCCGTCGCTGGATGGTGTGTTGCTGGCGCAAAACATCAGCCAGTTCGCCCATAAACCGTTTATTGTGTTCATCACCGCGTGGAAAGAACATGCGGTAGAAGCGTTTGAACTGGAGGCGTTTGACTACATTCTCAAACCGTATCAGGAGTCACGCATTACCGGGATGCTGCAAAAACTGGAAGCGGCCTGGCAACAACAGCAGACCAGCAGCACGCCTGCCGCGACGGTAACGCGTGAGAATGACACCATTAATCTGGTGAAAGATGAGCGAATAATCGTCACGCCAATTAACGATATCTATTACGCCGAAGCGCACGAGAAAATGACCTTTGTCTATACGCGGCGTGAATCCTACGTAATGCCGATGAACATTACCGAATTTTGCAGCAAACTGCCGCCGTCGCATTTTTTCCGCTGCCATCGCTCATTTTGTGTCAATCTGAACAAAATCCGCGAAATCGAACCGTGGTTTAATAACACCTACATTCTGCGACTGAAAGATCTGGATTTTGAAGTGCCAGTCAGCCGCAGCAAAGTAAAAGAATTCCGCCAGTTAATGCATCTTTAATCGGGAACTTTCATGAAAGCACCAGGCTTGCCCGCCGATCAACAATTTTTCGCCGATCTGTTCAGCGGCCTGGTGCTTAACCCGCAACTACTGGGGCGCGTCTGGTTTGCCAGCCAGCCTGCCTCGTTGCCGGTGGGCAGTTTATGTATTGATTTTCCCCGTCTGGATATCGTGCTGCGCGGCGAATACGGCAACCTGCTGGAAGCAAAACAGCAACGCATGGTGGAAGGGGAAATGCTGTTTATTCCGGCGCGCGCGGCTAACTTACCAGTCAACAACAAACCGGTGATGCTGTTAAGCCTGGTGTTTGCACCAACCTGGCTTGGGTTATCGTATTACGATAACCGCACCACGTCGTTACTGCATCCGGTTCGTCAGATCCAGCTTCCAAGTCTACAACGCGGTGAAGGTGAAGCGATGCTCACCGCCCTCACCCATCTCAGCCGTTCGCCGCTGGAGCAGAATATCATTCAGCCACTGGTGTTAAGTTTGCTGCATCTTTGCCGCAACGTGGTGAATATGCCGCCGGGCAATTCACAGCCGCGCGGGGATTTTCTCTATCACAGCATTTGTAACTGGGTTCAGGATAATTATGCCCAGCCGCTCACCCGCGAGAGCGTGGCGCAGTTTTTTAATATCACGCCCAATCATCTGTCAAAACTGTTTGCTCAGCATGGAACGATGCGTTTTATCGAGTATGTGCGTTGGGTGCGAATGGCGAAGGCGAGGATGATTTTGCAGAAATATCATCTGTCGATTCATGAAGTGGCGCAGCGTTGCGGCTTTCCGGATAGCGACTATTTTTGTCGCGTTTTCCGGCGTCAGTTTGGTCTGACGCCGGGAGAGTACAGCGCCCGTTTTCAGGGCTAACTTCAGAAGGTTAATTCTGTTTCCAGCAGCGTCAGGATGCTTTGTGCATCTTGCGCGGCAAACAACGACTGGCGGAAGTTTTTATTCACCAGTTTACGCGCCAGCTGCGAGAAGACTTTCACATGGTTCATCCCTTCGTTAGCGCCCAGCGTCAGCATAATCACCAGCTCGACTTCGCCCATTTCTGACTGCCAGTCAACCGGTTTCACCAGCCGGGCAATGCTGATACTGGAATGGCGGATCCACTGAGATTTAGTGTGCGGGATCGCCACGCCAAAACCAACGCCAGTAGTCACAATCTCTTCCCGCTGCCAGACATCTTCTTCCAGCTCGAACGGATGTTCAGTGCGCCCGTTAACACCAAGGTTGCCGCACAGGAACTGGATCGCCTGCTCTTTATTGCTAAAGGACTGATCAACAAAGATATTCTCCAGCGCCAGCAGCGGGCGAACGTCTTCTTCCGGCATAAACGCGGTGAGTAACGCTTCAATCTCCTGCGCGCTGCGACATTCACATGCCTGACGCGCCAGTTCCCGACACGCTTCGCTATCCAGTTGACGAAGCTGGCTTTTCACCGCCGGAATGCGTGGGCTACTCATACTTAGCTCATCCAGGCCCAGCCCAAGCAGTAGCGGCAGATAACGGCTTTCACCGCCCAGTTCACCACAAATGCCCACCCATTTGCCCCGCTGATGCGCAGTGGTCACTATCTGCTGCAACATGCGCAGGAAAGATGGCGTAATCGGGTTATACAGCGGCGATACGCGCGGGTTATTACGATCGACCGCATACAGATACTGGGTCATATCGTTCGAGCCGATACTAAAGAAATCGACCTCATCGCAGAAGTGGTCGATGATGTAGCAAACCGACGGCACTTCCACCATGATCCCAAGCGTAATCGTCTCTGCATGACGCAGGCCATCGCGCTTAAGCTCAACGATTGCTTTCTGGATCTCGCTCTTCACCCATAAGATCTGATCGAGACTGTGAACCATCGGGATCATCAACTGAGCGTTGCCAAAACTGGCGGCGCGCAAAATGGCCCGCAGTTGAGTGCGGAACAAGCCAGCAAATTCCGGGTAAATACGCACAGCACGATAGCCGAGAAACGGGTTCTCTTCCTGGGGAATGTTGAGATATGGAATGCTTTTATCGCCGCCGATGTCCATTGTGCGGAAGATAATCGGCTTGTCGCCCGCCGCCAGTAGTACCTGCTGGTACGCTTCAAACTGTTCCTGCTCGTCCGGCGCGCTGTCGCGATCCATATACAACATTTCGGTACGGAACAGCCCGACGCCTTCCGCGCCGTTGGCAAACGCACCTGGTGCTTCCAGAGCGGTGCCAATATTCGCCGCAATATCGATACGCTTGTTATCACGGGAATAGGCCAGCTGCGCGGCAGCCTGCGCCTGTTGCTGCTGACGTTTATCCGCCAGCGTCTGCGCGACCTGGTAATAACCGCTCACCGCGTCATCAGGATTGATCGCCAGCACGCCGCACTGGGCGTCAAGCACCGCAGGTTGCCCGGCATAACGGGCTATCGCATCCAGCGGCAGGCCGCTCAGTACCGGGATCGCCGAAGCTCGCGCCAGAATCAGGGTATGCGAGGTGCGCCCGGTTTTCTCCAGAATCATGCCTGCGAGATTTTTCAAATCGAGGCTCAAAAACTGGCTTGGAGTTAAATCTTCTGCGACCAGAATGGTCGGTTTTTCAAGCAGCAGAGTATTGCGCGGTTTCAACTCCGGCCAGGTGATATGCAGCAACTGTTCGCTGATATCACGAATATCACTAACTCGCTCACGCAGATAATCGCTGGCGGAAGCAGAAAGTTTGTCGCAAACCTGCTCCATATTGCTGACGATCGCCGCCCCCAGCCCCTGATGTTGTTCCGCCATCAGACGACGGATATTCCCCGCAAACTCTTCATCCTGAATCAGCGACAAATGGGCGCTAAGGATGGTTTTGCTTTCGCCGTCACGCTCACGCAGTTGCTGGTTCAGTTGCTCGGCAAGCGTTGCCAGGCTGTGTTCCAGGCGAGTGGAGTCTTGCGCACTGGCAGGGATCGCCCGATAACTGTCGAGGCTGTCGCTCTGCAACAACGTTAACGAACCAACGCCGACGCCGCTCGCCAGCACGTTACCGTACAGCAAATCAGGGTTAAGGCGACTTAATGAACGTGGCAGCGGATGCGCCGTCAGTTCTGCCTGCGTCGGCTGAACGCTGTCGCTATCGATAAAGCGCACCTGGATATACTCTTCGAGTACGCGCCGCGCCTGCTCTTCGTCGCTGCCGCTAATGCTCAGGCTGCAACTGTCATTAAATAAGGTGCCGGTGCCAATCAGCGCCAGTGAGCTTTTGGCATCGGCCTTTGCGTTCTGGCGATGGTTAATAAAAGTGATTTCGCTTTGCCACTGGCTGCACTGCTCTTTAAGTTCCCACGCCGGACGAGCATGTAGACCGTTAGGCAAAGGACAGAGAAATTGAATCGTTAACATAACCGCTCCGGGTTAATCAGGAGATCATCTGAAATCCGTCAGTTGAACAACCGTCTCACGCGTAAGACGTTGAATAAGGGCAGATAAAAGCTGCTGCATCTGCAAGATGTCGCGGCAGTCGGCAATCGATGCGGCGCAATGTCCATGGCGGGTTGCTGGCCCCATCACCACTGTGGGTACGCCAGTACCGGTTAAGTGCACCGCTCCACCGTCCGTACCGCCGTTACTGAACATATCCGCCTGTAACGGCACGCCAATTTCTGCCGCCACGGTTTCGATCCAGGCGGTGAGTTTTGGCGGCGCAATCAGTGACTTGTCGCTTAACACCAGCATCGGGCCGTTACCAATCTGGCGATGGTTAGCCGCGCCATAATCAAAGTTTTTCGCCCAGCAGGCGGTATCAAGCACAATGGCGACGTCCGGCGACACCGCGCGGGTGGCGGTTTGTCCGCCGCGTAATCCCACCTCTTCGCTGGAACTTGCCACCAACCACACTTCCGCAGGCAGTTCGGCGTCGTGCAGTTCGCGCAGTAAGGTCACTAACAGGTAGCAACCGAGACGATCGTCAAAGGCTTTCCCCATCACCCGCTGGTGAGGGAGAACCTGAAAAGTGGTATCAAACGTGACGCGATCGCCTGGACGAATTCCTGCCTGCATCACTTCGTCATAGGAGCGCGCGCCAATGTCCACGCGCATGGCGCTAACGTCATTCCCCTGCCTGTCGCCATCAAGCAGACCGGGAATTTTGCACTCTTCACGGGTGGTGATCCGCACCGGCTGAAGCTGACGGGCAGCCATGCGTACATTGCCAACCGGCAACACATCGATCGCCCCTTCGCGGGAGATGCTGCGCACCATAAACCCCACTTCATCCATATGCGCGCAGATCATCACCTTCGGACCTGTCGATTCATTCAGGCGGATCAGAACCAATCCCAGACCGTCAAATCGCACTTCTTTTTGCAGGCGATCCGCTTCATCCAGCAGGATCTGCCGGACTTCCTGTTCCGAGGAGGCGATCGCATCTGCCTCGCTCAACGCTTTTAATAGCGATAAATCCATTATGCATCTCCCGTGAGCAACACTGTTTTCGGCATGGCGTAGAGCACTTCTGCGCCTTGCGGGGTAACCAGCACAACATCTTCGATGCGCACCCCCCCTTGTCCTGGCAAATAAATCCCCGGCTCTACGGTCAGTAACATGCCTGGCTGGAGCATCGTGGTATCACGTGGTGAAAAACGCGGATCTTCATGAACGTCAATGCCGATAGCATGGCCGGTGTTATGACCGAAATACTCGCTAAAACCTGCCTCTGTAATCACCCGGCGCGCGGCGTCGTCAACCTGCTGGCAACGCACGCCGGGGCGAATCGCGGAGATTGCCGCCTGCTGCGCTTGCAGGACAATCTGATACACACCAAACAGCGGGTGAGATTCGGCGCTCACCCCTTCGCCATTCACCAGCAAGGTGCGCGTCATATCAGAGCAGTAGCCCTGATACAGCGCACCGAAATCGAGAGTGACAAACTCGCCCGCTGCAACAATCTTGTCGCTGGCTTTGCCGTGCGGCAGCGCCCCACGCCAGCCACTGGCGACAATGGTGTCAAAGGAGGCTTTTTCTGCGCCCTGCTGGCGCATAAACCACTCCAGTTCAGCGGCTATCTCGCGCTCGCTCATCCCCGCCTGAATAAAGCGGCGAATATGCTCCGCTCCGCGATCGGCAATCCCACAGGCGAGGCGGATTTTCTCCACCTCCTCTGGCGTTTTGATTTGCCGCAGCACATCCGGCGTGGCGCTTACCAGTTTCGCATTGAGTTCAGACTGCCAGCGGTGCGCGGTTTCCCAACTCACCTGCTGGCCTTCAAAACCGAGCGTTTGCAACTGCTCATCGGCAATGATTTCATTGACGATAGTGGTAAGCGTGTTCGTCGCGTCAAGCAAATGCAGCTGGTAGCCTTGCGTACGAGCTTCCACCTCCGCGTAATAGCGCGAATCCACCAGAATGTGCGTACTTTCACGGCTAATCACTACATAACCTGATCCGGTGGAGCTCCCCAGATGCGGCTGTTTGTTCTGTCGTGAGGAGAGAAGCACCGCATCCAGTTGTTGCGCCTTAAGCCAGTCACGCAGCGAAGCGAGTAATGTCATCTGGATTTTCCTTCTTACAGGCTATCGATTAACAATTTGCCTTTGCGGAACATCATCAGACGCAGGAACACCACCATCAGCGCGGTAATGATTGCCCCCAGCGCGATCCCCGCCATGTAGACGCCCAGATTAGTCACCAGCGGCCACACCCAGATTGCTGATTCAGGGAACCATTGCACTGCGCCCAGCCAGACAGCAGCGGTGGAACCGACAATCGCGCCGACCATATAGGACGGAATGGCGGTGATGGGGCTTTCCAGCGCAAACGGAATCGCACCTTCACTGATCCCCATAAACGCCAGGAACATCGCGGTTTTACCCTGCGGATAAAGCTGGGCGTTAAACAGGCGTTTGCCGGTTAAACGACGGTCGATAATAGTCGCCAGACCCAGACCAATCGGCGGAATAACGATAGCGATAGAACGCGCGGTAACCGGTAATACGTGGTCAGTGGTAAAGCTGAAAGCAACGAAACCTGCTGCTTTGTTGATTGGGCCACCGAGGTCGATTGCGGTCGCTGCTGCGATACCCATCGCATACATCAACGCACCCTTCTCTCCTGCGGCGGTCAATACGGCACGGATCCCACCGTTGATCCAACCACCAAATGGGGTGATGACGTAATACATCGCCAGCATGACAAAAATGGCGGAAAGAATCGGTAGCAAAAATGTGGTTTTGAACGCTAACAGGAAATCCGGTAACTGGATTTTCTGGTTCATCCACTTCACGAGATAACCCGCAACGATGGAAATAATCAGTGCACCAATGAAGGTAGACGGCACCGGTGAAGAGGTCGCCCACTGCATAGTACTGGGATCAAAGTTCAGCAGTTGCGTTGGCTGGGTAGACATCAACCCGCCGATAAACCCAGCCGGGAACGCCAGTTTGCCGCCGATAGAGTTCGCCACAAAAGCGGCAAACATCGGAATGGCAAAACCAAACAACACGCCGCCGAAGGACTGCGACAGCCAGGCAAATTTCAGTAAGGAGAGGTCGAAACCGGAAAATTTCCCGCTATTAAGTGCATCCATAATGCCAATGTCAGCGGGAATTTTTAGCCAGCTATAAGCAATCAGCTGGCTGAAAGCGAGGATCACGCCGCCCATAATTAAGGTCGGCACCATGCGTGAAATCCCTGACATCACATGCTGCGGAAGTTCACCCCAGAAGCTGCTTTTAGAGGCCTGCGGATTCTTAATTGCCGCTGCCGCACCGGATGCGCCAGGCACAACGGTTGCACTGCGTTTTTTAATGGCCATAACAATTATCCCTGTCGAAAATTACGGTTGTTCAGCGGCAATCATCTCTTCGATTTCTTTGATGATGCCCGCAGCGTTTTTAATTGCGTCCTGCAAAGTGATTTCATAAACGTCGCGGGATTCGAAACGTTCGTTATCTTCCGGGGTAACAGCTACGGAGTGGATGATGATGGTTGCTTCGGCGATATCCTGCGCCGTCAGGCGATTCTGGATGCCGTCTGCGCCCTGGGTTTCAATCTTCACTTCATAGCCAGCTTCCACTGCGGCCTCTTCCAGCGCCTGAGCCGCCATAAAAGTGTGCGCAAGGCCCATCGGGCAGGCACATAAGGCAATCAGTTTCTTACTCATCGTTATTTCCTCGTTCGTTTATAGTTAACGAGTGAAATTATGAACGTGCAAAACAAATTGCCGTTACCAGACAAATAATGCATTTACTGGAGAATTAATCCCGTAGTGCGGAAGTGTGACGCAGGTCGGCCTTGTGATGAAACACAAAGAAAAATTGAACTAACCGCATGATTTAAAAGGTTATCGGGAGAGTTGCCTCCCGATATGGCAGGAAGGATTTACAGGACGTACCCTAAGGTCTGGCGTAAATGTGCGCCTGAGCCGAGAAGACCCGGATTGTCATGGACGATGAGATAAGCCGGAATATCATGGACATATTCTTTAAAGCGGCCTTTGTCTTCAAAAGCGGCACGGAAACCAGAGGCTTTGAAGAACTCAAGGAAACGCGGCACGATACCGCCTGCAATATACACGCCGCCAAATGTGCCGAGATTGAGCGCCAGATTGCCGCCAAAACGGCCCATAATCACGCAAAACAGCGACAACGCGCGGCGGCAATCGGTGCAACTGTCGGCCAGCGCGCGTTCGGTAATATCTTTTGGCTTGAGATTTTCTGGCAGGCGGTTGTCGGCTTTCACAATCGCGCGGTACAAATTCACCAGGCCTGGTCCAGAGAGCACGCGTTCAGCAGAGACATGGCCTATTTCAGCACGCAGTATTTCGAGAATAATGGCCTCTTCTTCGCTGTTTGGCGCAAAATCAACGTGACCGCCTTCGCCTGGCAGGCTTACCCAGCGTTTATCGACATGAACCAAATGCGCCACTCCCAGCCCTGTTCCGGCACCGTAAACCGCGATAGGTTTACCTTCAACCGGTTCCTTACCACCAAACTGGATCAGATGCTCTTTTTTCAGCATCGGGATCGCCATCGATACAGCGGTAAAATCGTTAATAATTTCCAGATGGCTAAAACCGAGATTCTTTTTCATTTCGGCAATTGAGAACGCCCAGGTATGGTTGGTCATTGCCACCCAGTCACCGGTAATTGGGCAAGCGATGGCAATACAACCGTCTCTCACCTCGACCTTATGTTCTTCGAGATAAACGCGGATAACCGCTTCCAGGCTGGGATAATCAAGCCCAGAATAGGTTTTAGCCTGCGAGATTTCACCACTGGCAATATCACACAGAGCAAGACGTGCGTTGGTGCCGCCCACATCACCGACTAATGCATACTTTGTCATTCTTCTACTGCTCCGCTAAAGTCAAAATAATTCTTTCTCACACTGTAAATACCTGGGAGCCTAACAACAACGCCGGAAAGGCGGGCTCCCTGTAAATATCGATCTGGGTCACACTATTACTTTATCGTTTCAGCACCAATTGCAGCGATGCCTTTATGCAAGCTGGGCAAACTAAGTATCTGACCCCGCATAAGGAATAGAACATGCTCCATTCGCGAGCCAGAACCATGTTGTTATTATCGCTTCCTGCCCTGGCAATTGGGATTGCGTCCAGTCTTATTCTGATTGTGGTGATGAAAATCGCCTCGGTATTACAGAATTTACTCTGGCAACGACTGCCGGGAAGTCTGGGGATAGCCCAGGATTCACCGCTGTGGATCATCGGAATATTAACGCTGACGGGGATCGCAGTGGGACTGGTTATCCGTTTCAGCCAGGGTCATGCCGGACCAGATCCCGCCAGTGAACCGCTGATCGGCGCGCCAGTCTCCCCTTCTGCGCTACCAGGGCTTATCGTAGCATTAATTCTCGGTCTTACCGGTGGTGTCAGCCTGGGGCCGGAACATCCGATTATGACCGTTAATATCGCCCTCGCGGTGGCGATAGGCGCTCGTCTGTTGCCTCGAGTTAACCGGATGGAATGGACTATTTTAGCCTCAGCCGGAACTATCGGTGCGCTATTTGGCACACCTGTCGCGGCGGCGTTGATATTTTCGCAAACCTTAAATGGCAGTAATGAAGTGCCGCTATGGGATCGACTCTTTGCGCCGTTAATGGCAGCGGCGGCTGGTGCGCTGACGACAAGTCTATTTTTCCATCCTCATTTTTCGCTGCCCATTGCGCATTACGGACAGATGCAGATGGCAGACATCATCAGCGGTGCGATTGTAGCGGCGATTGCCATCGCTGCGGGGATGGTCGCCGTATGGTGTCTGCCACGGTTGCACGCAATGATGCATCAGATTAAAAACCCTGTGCTCATGCTCGGGGTTGGCGGGTTTATTCTCGGTATTTTGGGCGTTATTGGTGGGCCGGTTTCACTGTTTAAAGGGCTGGATGAGATGCAGCAAATGGTGATGAATCAGGCTTTCAGCACCAGTGATTACTTTTTACTGGCGGTGATTAAGCTCGCCGCTCTGGTCATTGCCGCCGCCAGTGGGTTTCGTGGCGGGCGAATCTTCCCGGCAGTGTTTGTTGGCGTGGCATTAGGTTTGATGCTACATGAACACGTTCCCGCAGTCCCGGCGGCAATTACTGTCTCCTGCGCTATTCTCGGTATGGTACTGGTGGTAACGCGCGATGGTTGGTTAAGCCTGTTTATGGCGGCGGTCGTTGTACCTGATACCAATCTGCTACCGCTACTTTGTATCGTTATGCTTCCGGCATGGCTATTACTGGCTGGTAAACCAATGATGATTGTGAATCGCCCGAAGCAGCAACCACCCCACGATAACCTTTAGCAAAAAATGCTCTCCATCATGATTTAAGAGTTATGGCGATGAAACGGGGCTTTACCTCCCCGTAATATTGCGTTAACAGGCCGCTGATGGCTTCGATCGTGAAGGAGAATAACAATGTTCAGGTCACTGTTTCTGGCGGCCGCCCTGATGGCTTTTACCCCGCTTGCGGCAAACGCAGGTGAAATTACCCTACTGCCATCAATCAAATTACAAATTGGCGATCGCGATCATTACGGTAATTACTGGGACGGTGGTCACTGGCGCGACCGTGATTACTGGCACCGTAATTACGAATGGCGTAAAAACCGCTGGTGGCGTCACGATAATGGCTACCACCGTGGCTGGGATAAGCGTAAAGCGTATGAGCGTGGCTATCGTGAAGGCTGGCGCGACCGTGATGATCATCGCGGGAAAGGCCGTGGACACGGACATCGTCATTAAACACATCCACTAATGGAGCACGATGCCTGATGCGACGCTGGTGCGTCTTATCAGGCCTACAGCCCCACTCCATTGAACGCGTAGGGCGGATAAGGCGTTTTACGCCGCATCCGCCCGTGGTGTCTGATGCGACGCCCGTTCAACTACAACCCCAGCGCCGTTCCCACCAACAGCCAGATATTCAGCGCCACTACCAACACCACAATCACCCAGCCAGTCTGTTTTACGCGTTTGCTGTTCACCAGATCGCCCATCAACTTACTGTCACTGGTGAAAATCAACAGTGGAACCAGCGCCAGGGCGATACCAAAACTTAGCAGCACCTGGCTCATGACCAGAATTCGTGTCGGATCTAATCCCATCAGGATGACAATAAATGACGGCAACATGGTAACTGTCCGGCGCACCCACAGCGGGATATGGAAACGAATAAAACCCTGCATCACCACCTGCCCCGCCAGCGTACCCACCACCGTTGAAGAAAGCCCTGCTGCCACCAGGCTTAAACCAAAGACTGTCGCTGCAGCATTGCTTAACAGCGGTTGCAGCGTCAGGTAGGCTTCGTCAAGATCGGCGACACCAGTATGGCCAGAAAAGTGGAACGCAGCAGCAGCCGTTGCCATCATCGCCAGATTGACAAAACCAGCAATAGTCATGGCAATCGCGACATCCCATTTGGTGGCTGAATAACGTTGCTGGCGTGACCCACCATGCAGATGCTGGGTCAGCGAAGAGTGCAAATAAATCACATGCGGCATAATCGTCGCCCCCAGCACACCCGCAGCCAGGAAGACCGCCTCTGAGGTAGGTAAACTCGGGATCACCATTCCTTTACCTAACTGCGCCAGGTTAGGCTGGGAGAAGATCAGCTCAACAATGTAAGCCGCTGCGACAAACAGCAGTAGCCCGCCAATCACTTTCTCCAGCGGTTTTTGCCCGCGACGTTGCAGCATTAAAATCAGGAAGGTTGCGATACCCGTTAATACGGCACCCTGCAACAGCGAAACCCCAAGAATCAGTTTGAAACCGATAGCCGCGCCAATAAATTCCGCCAGGTCGGTAGCCATCGCAATAATTTCTGCCTGAACCCAATAGAACCAGACGACCGGACGCGGGTAGTGATCGCGAATTTGTTCCGCCAGATTTTTACCGGTGGCAATCCCCAGCTTGGCCGAGAGGATCTGAATCAGCATCGCCATCAGATTAGCCCAGACAACAACCCACAATAGCTTATAGCCGAAGCTGGCACCCGCCTGAATATTGGTCGCAAAGTTGCCGGGATCGATATAACCAATCGCCGCAATGAACGCAGGTCCCATTAATGCGAGCCTCATCTTGCGCGCCGCCCGTCCGCTGCTACTCTCAACGCGATAGTTCGTCATCTTGTTGTGCCTCTAAAACATAGCCTTTGCTATGTTTCATGCTATGTCAAACGAGAATGATTATCAAATTCATTTAAATGGGTTGTGATGATTTCTCTGATAGACCAGGATTATGACTAAGAAAAGATTGATGGCTTGAATGTTATTTTTATGTTTAATGTTAGCACATTTACATAACTTTCCGCTTCCATACACAACATAGCAGAAATGTAGGACAGCTCACTATTTTTGAAGCTTGTCACAGGACGTCATTATAGTGTGTGTCAGATCTCGTTTTCCTGAATCATGTTGCATAGAATGTGCACGGAAATTTAACCTGCCTCATATTTGGAGCAAATATGGACCGCGTCCTTCATTTTGTACTGGCACTAGCCGTTGTTGCGATTCTCGCATTGCTGGCAAGCAGCGACCGCAAAAAAATTCGTATCCGTTATATTATTCAACTGCTTGTTATCGAAGTATTACTGGCGTGGTTCTTCCTGAACTCTGACGTTGGTCTGGGCTTCGTGAAAGGCTTCTCCGAAATGTTCGAAAAACTGCTCGGATTTGCCAACGAAGGTACTAACTTCGTCTTTGGTAGCATGAATGATCAAGGCCTGGCGTTCTTCTTCCTGAAAGTGCTGTGCCCTATCGTCTTTATTTCTGCGTTGATCGGTATTCTCCAGCACATTCGCGTGTTGCCGGTGATTATTCGCGCGATTGGTTTCCTGCTTTCCAAAGTCAATGGCATGGGCAAACTGGAATCCTTTAACGCCGTCAGTTCCCTGATTTTGGGACAATCCGAGAACTTTATCGCCTATAAAGATATCCTCGGCAAAATCTCCCGTAATCGTATGTACACCATGGCAGCAACAGCGATGTCCACCGTGTCGATGTCCATCGTTGGCGCATACATGACGATGCTGGAGCCGAAATACGTCGTTGCTGCACTGGTACTGAACATGTTCAGCACCTTTATCGTACTGTCGCTGATCAACCCTTACCGTGTTGACGCCAGCGAAGAAAACATTCAGATGTCCAACCTGCACGAAGGTCAGAGCTTCTTCGAAATGCTGGGTGAATACATTCTGGCAGGTTTCAAAGTTGCCATTATCGTTGCAGCGATGCTGATCGGCTTTATCGCTCTGATCGCCGCACTGAACGCACTGTTTGCCACCGTGACTGGCTGGTTTGGCTACAGCATCTCCTTCCAGGGCATCCTGGGCTACATCTTCTATCCGGTTGCATGGGTAATGGGTGTTCCATCCAACGAAGCACTGCAAGTGGGCAGTATCATGGCGACCAAACTGGTTTCCAACGAGTTCGTTGCGATGATGGATCTGCAGAAAATTGCTTCCACGCTTTCTCCGCGTGCAGAAGGCATCATCTCTGTATTCCTGGTATCCTTTGCTAACTTCTCTTCTATCGGGATTATCGCGGGCGCGGTTAAAGGTCTGAACGAAGAGCAAGGTAACGTGGTTTCTCGCTTCGGTCTGAAACTGGTTTACGGCTCTACGCTGGTGAGCGTACTTTCTGCGTCAATCGCAGCACTGGTGCTTTAAGTCCAATACATTCATTAAAAAAGCCGGGGAATGTTCCCCGGCTTCAGTTTGTTGACAACGTGTGCTCTGTTTATGCCGGATGCGGCGTAAACGCTTTATCCGGCATACAAAACATCGCAAATTCAATAGATTGTGATTCCCATCCAGGCCTGATAAGCATAGCGCATCAGACAGTTTACTGGTTGTCATCAGCCTCAAATGCCGGGGATAATCCCCCGGCTTTTTTACGCCTGTTAATCAGCTAATGGCTGCGGGCGACCAATCAAATACCCTTGCAGATATTGCACCCCAAGTTTATGCAATAACGCCTGCTGCTGTTGCGTTTCGACAAACTCCGCTACCACGCTTAACGACTTCGCTTTCGCCAGGTCGGTAATTGACCGCACAATCATCGCATCCAGCGTATTAGTTACTATATCTTTCACAAAGACGCCATCAATCTTGATGATATCGGCCTGCAAACGTTTTAATCGCTCGTAGTTGGCATAACCAGTGCCAAAGTCATCAATCGCAATACGGAAGCCAAATTTATGCAGTTGCTCGATGTTGTACATGCTGCTCTCTGCATTTGAAAACGCCTGCTCCTCGGTGATCTCAAGAATGACTGTCTCCGGGGAGATGTGATAACGCTTAAACAGACGAATAATCCGCCCGGCAATATTCTTTTGCAACAGCGTGAGCGGCATTAAATTGACTGAAAAGCGCGGTCCTTTTTTGTCGCAAGGGTGTGTTGCCAGCCACTTCAACAAGGATTCCAGCACTTGCAAATCAAAACGCGCGCTAAGGTTAAACTGGGCGATAAGCGGCAGAAATTTATCCGGCGTCATAATGCCGTCGTCATATTTCAGACGCGCCAGGATCTCATCATAGCCCTGCCCCTCTTTGTTACGAATGGGCTGGGCGTAGAGAAGCAAATCACCATTATCTAACGCCTTACGAATGGTGTTCAGCAACAGTACCTGTTTGGTGGTCTGCCCGGACGCCATCTCCTCTCGATTATCCAACGCCAACACGTGGTGATGAACGCAGGATTGTTCCTGCCAGCCAGCTTAACTGCCCCAACATAGGCTGCAGGGTTTCCTGATTGCCATCAAAACGCCCCCAGGCGGCACCATAGCCCATATCCAGACCGGTGTTGTTCCAGTGAATCTGCCGACTATTGAGGATGTTAACCATATGCTGTAGTCGGCCTTCCGTTTCCGGCCCGGTCAGTACCAACAGCAATTCACTGCCCGGCAGTTGATACAACTTTTCGTTTTCCTGCATCAACGGCAGCAAGGTACGGTAAATTGAGCGGATACAATGAACACGCATCACCAGACCGTAATGACGACTCATAAACTCAAGATTATCAATACGCAGGCAGCAAAAACTCTTTCCCGCCTCCTGCTCCTGCGATTGCTCCAGTGCACGAAAGTTGGGTAATAGCGTTAATGGATCGGTCAGGGTCTGCAAATGCCAGCGGCGATTAAGCCATTCACTTCGATGGTAAATACGCACCATGTAAAGCAGGCAAACGCTAAAGGAAATCAGCACCGCGAGAATAAATGCCAGCGAATATTCAGTTTCGACCCCTTGTAAAAAATTCTGGTTGTAATTCAAGAGGAAAAGAGTCGAAACAGCCCAGGTGAGATTTAAAAACGGATAACGAAGTTTACCAACACCAAGGGTAAAGATGATGAAGAAAACGGGCACCAGGTAACCGGCAATAAAGTCGTTTTCATAAGGCGTACACATCAGAAGTAGCAGTACGCTAAGAGCCGCCAGCCAGCTTAAAGTAAATGCACGTTTCTCTTTGTTCAGCGACGGGGCGATATCCCTGCGCCACAATATCTGCGCAAAGTGGGGGCTTACAATCATGCGAGTGAGATAGTAATAGAGCATGTTGTAAATCAACACTGCCGTGAAAAGGCTAAGTAAATCAACGACCGTGAAAATAGCATCTGCATCGCCGAAAAATGTCGATATCTTTAGCGGGAAATCAAAAAAGCTACCCACCAGATACATGCTGCCTTTGATGCCAATCGGCGTCACTAAACCAAGCCAGAAGAGACGTCGCCAGACGTATCGGGTGGTCAACCCATAACGCCAACGCGTTCCTAACTGCCAGCGTAATATTGCACAGGCACACAGCACTACAAATGTCTGGCTACCGAGCATGACGGCAGTTTGCAAAAATGAGAGATGGAAATTCCACAGATTAGTGCAAAACATCCCGCATAAAACAGGAACAACACCACGCCAGCCAAAGATGAACAATATTGACAGCATTACGCACAGTGGCATCCACGCCAGAAAGATATAGCTGGAGTGGATAACGGCAAGTGGCGAAATAAAACGGGATAGCTGAATAAGTACCACGGTGAGCGTAAACGCCAGTGTGAATATCTTGATATTTTTTATCAGATTATGCTCCACAAACATGAGTAGACTACTCTCACTGATCGGGGTTTTCAGGCACCCAAATAATAAGTTTATTCGCATCGCGAAGCAAACAGGAGTCGGCCTGTTGCCGCTTTTTCATCCAATGATGCTTTCACCAGGCGGCACTAACCCGGGCGTAGACTGTATTACAAAAGCGGCAAAAATCAGAGACAAAAAACCCCCGCTTCACAGCGAGGGTTTGAAATTTGGTGGAGCTAAGCGGGATCGAACCGCTGACCTCTTGCATGCCATGCAAGCGCTCTCCCAGCTGAGCTATAGCCCCACGATGCATTTACGTACCAAATTTGCTGGGTGCAAAATTTGGTGGAGCTAAGCGGGATCGAACCGCTGACCTCTTGCATGCCATGCAAG
>NZ_JABWMT020000036.1:0-33696 GCF_013368915.2 Escherichia sp. 93.1518 | reverse complement strand
CCGGGACGGTAATAAGGAGGTGGCGGCTCTCATGGCCTGTAAGTCCAGGTAAGGGCCAGCGCGGGGAGTTTTCCCCGCGCATCTGGATGGCGGGTTCATTTTCTCATGACACCCCTTTTCATACTGCAACTGCAACCGGAACCTGGCTCGCATTTAATCCTGTCGTTTATGTTATCTGTTTAAAATTTGCCGGAAGCCGTCACGCAATTTCGCAAAGTGATTATTTCCCTGCTAAGAGAAGCTACATAGGATGATCGCGGGAGCCTGAGACTTTCTGTTTTCAGGCTAACCGGGAATCAGAAAGACGAAGACCCCGACCGATATTTCTATCAATCGAGGCCAACGAATGAACCACACAATTCAGATGTTAGTCTCTTACCTGCCATCCGGCAAGGAGAAAGGCTATGAAGCGCAACCCCCTGGTGGTGTGTCTGCTCATTATTTGTTTCACAATACTGGCATTCACACTTCTGACCCGACAAACGCTCTACGAACTGCGGTTCCGGGACGGTAATAAGGAGGTGGCGGCTCTCATGGCCTGTAAGTCCAGGTAAGGGTCTGCGCGGGGAGTTTTCCCCGCGCATCTGGCGGCAGGTTCATTTTCTCATGGCACCCCTTTTTTCCTTTCAGTTAGTACATGTCTTTTTCGATGCGCTGATAGATCCATCGTTACAAACAAATTTGCCACCAGCAGTACAGTGGGATATTCCACCTTTTGCACCAGAACACGGCTTGCGCCCGGCATCGGCATAAAACGAAACAAGCATTCCCATAAACAAGATAAGTGCAAATTTTTTCATATAACCTCCATTGTTTACCAAATCTTATGTTCGGTATAAAAGTTATACGCTGGGTGGACTTGATTTCACTTAGCGAGATCAAAGATTGAGGAAAATGGATTTCAATCTTAACTGAAAGATAAATTGGTTAAATATGAACCAGATAAACACATAAAGGCTAATTATGGTTTTATTTGTCATACAAATAAATATAATAGATGCTTCCGATGTAGACCCGTATTCTTCGCCTGTACCACGGGTCTGGTTTAGTACAGGCGCTTTCTTTTATTGTCGTCAGGAACGCTTACGCGGCATCATGCGCAGAAGCGTGTTATCCTTCCAGAAATAGTGGTGTGCCAATGCAGCAGCAGCATGTAGCCCGATAACGAAATATCCCAAATTTGCCAGCGTTTCATGCCATGACTTTAAAATATCCACCAGATCGAAATTTGGCTCTGACGTGTAAGGCATCGTCACACCGAACGCAAACCAGGGATTGCCACGGTTATACATCATCACGATACCAATCAGCGGCAGCGCGATAAACAGCAGGTAAATGACCAGATGCCCGAGATGCGCGAGCCCCGTTATCATCGGTTTCGGTTTAGGCACAATTGGCGGGGTTGGGTATTTCAGCCTTAGCACAAGACGAAGTACCATTAGTACGAGAATTGAAATGCCGCAGGAAACATGGATCATGTTGATGAGCGGCCGATCGCTACGTGGGAAAAAGCCACGAAACTCCATTGCACAATAGGCTGCAATAACCAGCAAAAAGACCAGCCAGTGAATGCCAATTTGTAACCTTGTGTATTTATTTTCCATAACATTTCCGGCTTTAAAACAATTTTCCGTTAACATAACCAGCTTTTCTTAAAATTTCATTAAATATTGTTCGCCCTTTTTCAGTACGTTACGTTTCGCTGTACGAATGTAGATTGCTCATCCCGCCATCCTGGTCTAAGCCTGGAAAGGATCAATTTTCACCCAAGAGTTCCTTACAGGAGAAAACCATGAGTAAAGTTGGCATTAACGGTTTTGGTCGTATCGGTCGACTGGTGTTGCGTCGATTACTTGAGGTCAAAAGCAACATAGACGTTGTCGCTATTAATGATCTCACATCCCCGAAAATTCTCGCCTATCTGCTGAAACATGATTCAAACTACGGCCCGTTCCCCTGGAGCGTTGATTTCACTGAAGATTCACTTATCGTCGATGGGAAAAGCATTGCGGTTTACGCCGAAAAAGAGGCGAAAAATATTCCGTGGAAAGCGAAAGGTGCAGAAATCATTGTCGAATGTACAGGCTTTTATACCTCTGCTGAAAAATCGCAGGCGCATCTGGATGCTGGCGCCAGGAAAGTACTGATTTCCGCTCCTGCCGGTGAGATGAAAACTATCGTTTATAACGTCAATGACGACACTCTGGATGGTAACGACACTATTGTTTCTGTAGCGTCATGTACCACAAACTGTCTTGCGCCGATGGCCAAAGCCTTGCACGACAGTTTTGGAATAGAAGTCGGCACGATGACGACCATTCATGCCTATACCGGCACCCAGTCACTGGTGGATGGTCCGCGTGGTAAAGATCTACGCGCTTCACGTGCGGCGGCAGAAAATATCATTCCCCACACCACTGGCGCGGCAAAAGCCATTGGCCTGGTGATCCCGGAACTGAGCGGCAAACTGAAAGGCCATGCGCAACGCGTACCCGTGAAAACAGGTTCGGTCACCGAACTGGTGTCTATTCTCGGGAAAAAAGTCACTGCCGAAGAGGTGAACAACGCGCTTAAAAAAGCGACAAACAATAACGAGTCATTTGGTTATACCGATGAAGAAATAGTCTCTTCCGATATCATTGGCAGCCATTTCGGTTCAGTGTTTGATGCCACGCAAACGGAAATTACCGCCGTGGGCGATTTACAACTGGTGAAAACAGTCGCCTGGTACGATAACGAATATGGGTTTGTTACCCAGCTTATTCGCACTCTCGAAAAATTCGCCAAACTCTGACAGATACAGGCGGAGAAAAATGCCTCCGCCTGTTTTACACATTATGACTGTAAATAGACTACCTGGGTTTGAAGGTACTCATGCAAGCCATGTTTACCGGTCACTAGAGCAGGCGACATTTTGTGGGCAATCAATAAGGAAGAACGGGAAGTTCCACGGCAGAATACCAGTGGTCACGCCAAGAGCACGTTTAAACAGAAGAATATGATCGCTTTGAATAATTTTTCCCTCATAACGCCACGCCCACTTCGATTTCAGCCAATTGCTGGATTTTGCCCCTTACTCGACAATCAGCGCACTGATTTCACTGGCGCGTTCGCAGTATTGAAGTTTAACCCGTCAAAACAATCAGATTGATGCTCAAAAGGATCTCAAGAAGATCCTTTTGAGTTTTCTCATCGTTATGCCCTACCAGTTGCCATATGGATAGTGCTTTCCCTTGATAAAATCGCGGATAAAGGGGGCGTAACCGTTAGCCTTGATGTAACTGAAATCAATCTGGTTGGGAATGTTTTTGCATATCAGCATATCATCCCCCGTCAGGGTAAACTGTCTGGCTGGTTGCTGGAGTACGGATGGGTTCCCGTTATCCTCAAGCCAGATCCGTACAGTACCGCCTGGAGCAAGACCAACAGCCATTCGCTTCCGGTAGTAAGGTTTACCTGGATGATACGGATCAGGATATGCCGTAGCCATCTGCTGCCACGTCTCCCGGCTGAACCAGATCTCCGTTTCATACGCTTTCTTGTCAATAACCGAGTCCCAGCACACCGTCATTCGTACCGGCAGTGCTTTTCCCCGGTTAAAATACCCGCCATACCCCCCTATCAAATCATGCCAGTGCCCGACACTCAGATCACTGATGTCCATAGGATCTAACCGACGGAAGATACTTTCCCGAATATCCCCGTCCTCCAGGTACACCATCGTCACCCGTGCAGGCAGATTTTTCGGGTATATAAAACTAAAATTCCAGTTATCGTAAGGCAGCTTCTTTCCCCATTGCTCCACGCCGTCTCCCAGCAGCGTCTTCACGCCTGCCCGGCGGTCATGGCAGCCTGAAAGCAGAAAGCCCCCCAGCACGGCCACCATCAGCGGTAATCGTCTCATCCCTTCCTCCTCAGAACAGTTCGTCCAGCACGTCCACGTTCGCCCGCGCCCGGTCTTCCCACTGCTGCTGGTCATCCATCCTCCACACCGTCCGCACCCACCCTTTGCCCGGAGCCATCGGCCACACGAACGAGCGGTCGTCAGTCGGCGCATAGTGGTTTCGCAGAAAAACCTCTCCCGAGGACGGACTCACCCACAGGCTCAGGTCCGAGTCGATGTTCCAGTTCGCCGAACAGTGCAGATAACGCCCGATGGTTCGCATCTCCTCCGCAGTGAAGCGCACGTTTAAACAGAAGAATATGATCGCTTTGAATAATTTTTCCCTCATAACGCCACGCCCACTTCGATTTCAGCCAATTGCTGGATTTTGCCCCTTACTCGACAATCAGCGCACTGATTTCACTGGCGCGTTCGCAGTATTGAAGTTTAACCCGTCAAAACAATCAGATTGATGCTCAAAAGGATCTCAAGAAGATCCTTTTGAGTTTTCTAATCGTTATGCCCTACCAGTTACCATACGGATAGGTTTTCCCTTTGATGAAATCTGGTGTCTTTCCGTAATAAACATACCCGTTAGGATGTTTCGTTACCCCTTTGCATATCAGCATATCATCCCCTGTCAGGGTAAGCTGCCGTGCTGGTTGCTGGAGTACGGATGGGTTCCCGTTATCCTCAAGCCAGATCCGTACAGTACCGCCTGGAGCAAGACCAACAGCCATTCGCTTCCGGTAGTAAGGTTTACCTGGATGATACGGATCAGGATATGCCGTAGCCATCTGCTGCCACGTCTCCCGGCTGAACCAGATCTCCGTTTCATACGCTTTCTTGTCAATAACCGAGTCCCAGCACACCGTCATTCGTACCGGCAGTGCTTTTCCCCGGTTAAAATACCCGCCATACCCCCCTATCAAATCATGCCAGTGCCCGACACTCAGATCACTGATGTCCATAGGATCTAACCGACGGAAGATACTTTCCCGAATATCCCCGTCCTCCAGGTACACCATCGTCACTAGTGCAGGCAGATTTTTCGGGTATATAAAGCTAAAATTCCAGTTATCGTAAGGCAGCTTCTTTCCCCACTGCTCCACGCCGTCTCCCAGCAGCGTCTTTACGCCTGCCCGGCGGTCATGGCAGCCTGAAAGCAGAATGCCCCCCAGCACGGCCACCATCAGCGGTAATCGTCTCATCCCTTCCTCCTCAGAACAGTTCGTCCAGCACGTCCACGTTCGCCCGCGCCCGGTCTTCCCACTGCTGCTGGTCATCCATCCTCCACACCGTCCGCACCCACCCTTTGCCCGGAGCCATCGGCCACACGAACGAGCGGTCGTCAGTCGGCGCATAGTGGTTTCGCAGAAAAACCTCTCCCGAGGACGGACTCACCCACAGGCTCAGGTCCGAGTCGATGTTCCAGTTCGCCGAACAGTGCAGATAACGCCCGATGGTTCGCATCTCCTCCGCCGTGAAGCCCTCCGGCTCTGCGCCACGCCGGATCGCACGCCCCTGGGCTGTTGCTTTGTCACACAGGGGAACCAGCTCAGCAGGAAGAGCTGTGTCAGGGTTTTGCGGGTCAATATCTCCAAATATTACCCCGGCGTCCTGTGCCGCATCGAGCATCACCCGCATACACACCTTTTCCCAGTCGTTCGGCACCGCCCTGCGCGTCATAAACACCGCCGCGCCGGCTTTCTTCTCAAAAATAAAAGCCCGAGCCTTGTCAAGGTTAACCAGCGGCCACGAAATCATTTTTGTCTCCACCTTACCGTGTGGCATCAGGTACTTCAGCGCCGGCAGTGAAAACAGCGCCTGACGCATCTTCTCCGCCTGACGGTACACCGCAGTCTGCGTCTCGTCCGCGCTCTCCGGTATCACATCAAAGTCCGGCATCGTCAGCAGGGAAATCTCATCCTCACCCGCGTTGTAGCCCCCGCCAATGTCCGAATGCGCCCCCGGCAGTGCCAGCTCCGGCCACATCCCCGCGATGCTGTTCAGACTGAAGTTATAACGGCACTCGTGCATTGCGCTTATCTGAAACACCTTCTGCGCCACGGAAGGACGCAGCTCAAGGTTGACACCAGGATTACTGCGTCCGTTAATATCGTAGAAATTCAGCAGGCTCCCGATGGCTGCCACTGTGTCAAAAAGCCCCAGAAAGCGCACCTCTCCCGCAGGTTTTCCATGGTATCTGGACATATCCAGCCCGTTCTCTATTGCAGCCACTATCGCCGTATCCTGGTTCATCACCCGGTTGGCAAAGTGCCGTGCCGCTGCCGCGCCGCGACTGAACCCGAACACATCAAACTGCACCTTCGCGATCGCCGCTTTATCGCGGTTACGACTGATAAATATATTCAGTGCGGAAGCAATTTTCTCAAGAGCTTCATCGGTCTTGGTCACCACTCCCTCAAACCGCCGGATAAGGCTGCTGCCCAGCCCCATCCCCAGCAACGAGTCGCTTTTCCCATCTGCCGTCCCGATGCCGCTGACGTAGGCTTTCACCTGCGCCTCCATCTCATCTTCACCAAGGGCAGAATCAGATTTGTAAAGGTCATTGAGCCGGGAAATATTGGTGATGCCGCCCTGCCAGCTGGCGTTGCCTGCCCCCTCTCTGGCGTGTTCTTCATACTTCGCGCACGCCCTGGCTCGTTCCTCACCGACCAAACCGGCGCAGTGGGCATACGCCAACCGCAGATCGTCTGCGTTTGCCCGGTTATTCCCGGTACCATCAAAGAACACCCCCACCGTCAGCGTGATCCCTCTGACCGGCACCCGCCGGCACCGGATGACTTTTCCACTGCATAAAACATCGGTGTAGTGCGTGTTCTCCCCGGTAGTTTCATACCGGTGATAGCCGGTATTACCCGGCTCAGTATTCTCGCCTGCTGCCATAAAAAATCCATTTTGTCTGAAAGGTTAAATCAGGCACATCATACTCCCCCCTTCAGTTCTTAAATAAAATCAACGCTCTATCTTCTGCACAAGATGCAGTTGCCATATTCAAATGTATGGATTCCTGGTGTTCACCGACAGCAACGGAGCCACTGATATGCTCTGTCACCCGGATTTAACGGGAGGATACAAGGTGCGGTGCCTGCCGTCCCTGAAGCGGAAGAGATACCGGAGTGCATCCGATCTGCTGAGCAATAGCATTCACAACAACTGAAGGTGTATTCAGGATAATGGCCCTGTATTGGTCATTCCAGCTAGCAGGGAAAGCTCGTCAGTAAGCAAACGCGACTCGTCCCGGTCAAAAAAGTCTGTTCCTGTGTAAACATCAATCATCGTAGATGACAGCATCGTGGAAAAACGATTCTGTGAAGGGCTTCATAAAAACAAGTGTGAAAGGAATAAAAGGCAGAAGTAAAAGTAAAGAGTCATGCCCGTTTGCCAACGGTATTTCACAAACGGGCAATTTTTAACGTAGTGAACGACTTTCCATCGCTTCAATAAGCACAGCGTCGTGTTTCAGCGTCTGCCAGGCCTGGGTGACTTCAGCGGCAAAGTCAACGTGAACGATAAAATCGCGCCCGCGTGGCCCATAGCCATTGCTATCATCACGCAAACGAGGTAGCTCGCCAGTAAGAAGCGATAAATAACGCTCAACTGGCCATAATCCTTCCAGTAGATTAGCAAATGCGACACTGTCTGCGTTATTCACTAATTGTGGTATAAATCCCGGATAACTTAACCAGCGTGGTGCATCGGGGTTGTCCCCGGTCATACGGCGGAACGTCGCCATCGTGCGCCGCTGCATGGTGGGGTCCTGCACGACAATAGCCGTGTGAACCCGTTCTTTGGCCTGATTCAGTAACGCGATACTGAAGCGGGCATTTTCTCCGCAGTTTGTTGACTGGTCTTCAATCAAGATTTTTTCATGTGGAATATGCCAGAACTGATTGGCAATATCTGCGAGGATGGTAGCTTCTGACCTGCCTGTTGTGCGAATGGTGTTGTAATGCGGATGCTGGGCGATAGCACTGTATAAAAATGTTGTCGAGTGACCGATACCACCGCTAATCAGTAACGGAATTTGCTGATCTCGGGCAATCTTGCAAGCGGCGTCGATAGTAGGGATAACCGCATTACCTGCAAGGATCACGCAATCAGCCTGATACGGAGCAGCACCGGAGAAATCATCCTGCGCCAGCCATCGACCGATAACGTTTATGGCATCGATGGTTGCCGCCGAAAGCGTCGGAAACGGGGTAATATTCATGGTTCCTCCTTCTCGTTCCCTTAAGAATACTGCGTGAGATAATAATGAGAAGCGGAGCACTCTGAAAGGAGGAAGCCATATTTCCTTCATCGCCTCTCCGCAAACCTGGCATATGTTTTACAGAAAAGCTGTAGATAAACATTATTCATCTTGCTGCAGAGAATTGTATTTCTCCTGAATCCCTGAACTTTTGCCCTTACCGTTTTCAGATTTAATAAAAAACCCGGCAGCATAGGCTTACCGGGTTTTAGATTTATCAGGCAAATAGCAGCGTTATCCGCTAATTTGCTCCATCGCTTGCAGAATACGCTTATCTGAAATCGGATACGGCGTACCGAGTTGTTGGGCGAAGTAACTGACGCGCAGCTCTTCAATCATCCAGCGAATCTCTTTTACGTCTTCATCTTCACGACGTGCTGGCGGCAATTTGTTGATCCACTGCTGCCACGCCTGCTGGACGTTTTCGACTTTCAGCATCTGGGCGCGGTCGCGGTGTGGATCAACCGCCAGTTTCTCCAGGCGTTTTTCAATCGCCTGCAAATAACGCAGCGTATCACCCAGACGTTTGAAGCCGTTACCGGTGACAAAACCGCGATATACCAGCCCGCCCATCTGCGCTTTGATATCTGAAAGTCCCAGCGCCATCGTCATATCAACGCGCCCTTTCAGGCGTTTATTGATATTGAACACCGCTGTGAGGATTTGCTCGACCTGCTTCGCAATATCCACCACCGTGTCGTTCAGTTCGGCGCGCACTTTTTCATGCAGCGCAACAAAGCCTTCTTCCGTCCAGACTGGGCCACCGTTAGCATCGATCAATTTATCCACACCGCAGGAGATACAGTCGTCGATCAGCTCCAGTACTTTGCCATATGGGTTAAAGTACAGCCCTAACTTGGCTTTGTTTGGCAACTTTTCATGCAAGTATTTGATCGGCGATGGAATATTCAGCAGCAGCAAACGGCGAAGACCGTTCCACATCGCTTGCTTTTGTTCCAGCGGATTATCAAACAGTTTGATCGCTACGCTGTCGCGTTCATCCACCAGCGCCGGCCACGCCTTCACTTTGTAGTTGCCGCGCTTCTGCTCGTAGCTTTCCGGCAGTTGCCCAAAGCTCCAGATATGTAAGCCGCTCTGCTCGATACCGTCATCCGCCACCGCAGACAGCGTTTCCTGCACTTTGCCTTTCAGCGCATCTTTCAGATCTTGTAGCGAGCGCCCTTCTTTTAGCTTCTTGTTTTTGTCATCCACCACGCGGAAGGTGATTTTCAGGTGATCGGGCACCTGATCCCAGTGCCAGTCCTCGCGGTCAACGGTAACGCCGGTCATCCTACGTAGCTCGCGCTCAAGGCTGTCGAGCAACGGCAGCTCCAGTGGCGTGACGCGGCCTAAGAACGCTTCGGCGTAGTTTGGCGCGGGTACAAAATTACGCCGTACCGGTTTCGGCAACGATTTAATCAGAGCAATCACCAGTTCGCGGCGCAGACCGGGGATCTGCCACTCAAACCCACTCTCCTCAACCTGGTTAAGTAACGGCAGCGGGATATGCACAGTCACACCGTCAGCATCTGCCCCCGGCTCAAACTGATAACTCAAACGCAGCTTGAGATTGCCCTGATGCCAGAAGTTCGGGTAATCCAGCTTGCTGATTTTTTCCGCACCTTCTTTGATCAACATGCTCTTTTCAAAGTTGAGCAAATCAGGCGTTTCGCGGCTGACCTTTTTCCACCAGCTGTCGAAGTGGCGCGAGGAGATGACATCGTGACTGATGCGCTGGTCGTAAAACTCAAACAGCGTTTCGTCATCCACCAGAATATCGCGGCGACGTGATTTGTGTTCCAGCTCTTCCACTTCCGCCCGCAGTTTCAGGTTCTCGCGAAAGAATGCGTGGCGCGTCTGCCAGTCACCTTCCACCAGCGCGTGGCGAATAAAGAGTTCACGACATAACGCCGGATCAATCTGGCTGTAGTTGACCTTGCGCGCGGCAACAATCGGCAATCCATACACAGTGACTTTTTCCGTTGCCATCACCGCGCCCTGCGCCCGTTCCCAGTGCGGTTCGCTGTAGGTGCGTTTAATCAAATGCTGCGCAACGGGTTCCACCCATTCTGGATCGATACGCGCAGCAATGCGCCCCCACAGGCGGCTGGTTTCTACCAGTTCCGCCACCATTACCCATTTCGGTGGCTTTTTGAATAAACCAGAACCGGGGAAGATGGAAAAACGCGCGTTACGTGCGCCGGTATATTCCTGTTTATCGGCATCTTTCATGCCGATATGCGAAAGCAAACCGGTCAGTAAGGCGATGTGAATTTCGCGATACTCCGCCGGTTCGCTGTTCACCGGAATGCCGAGTTCTTTCACTACCTGGCGCAACTGGGTGTAGATGTCCTGCCATTCGCGCACGCGCAGATAGTTGAGGTAATCGGTGCGGCACAGGCGACGGAAGGCGTTTGAAGAAAGTGCCTTTTGCTGTTCGCCGAGATAATTCCACAGATTCACAAACGCCAGGAAGTCAGACTCTTTATCGTGGAAACGACGATGTTTCTCGTCCGATGCCTGCTGTTTGTCCATTGGACGCTCACGCGGATCCTGAATGGAGAGCGCGGAAGTGATAATCATCGCTTCACGCACGCAGCCATGTTTTTGCGCTTCCAGCACCATTCGCGCCAGACGAGGATCGACAGGCAGTTGCGAGAGTTGGCGACCGAGCGGCGTCAGTTTATAGGCGCTGGCCTGTTCATCAGTGGTGATCGCGCCCAGCTCTTCGAGCAGACGCACGCCATCCTGGATATTGCGTTTATCCGGCGCTTCGACAAACGGGAACGCGGCAATATCGCCCAGCCCCAGCGCAGTCATCTGCAAAATAACCGAGGCCAGGTTGGTACGCAGAATCTCCGGATCGGTAAACTCCGGGCGCGAGAGGAAATCGTCTTCGGAATAGAGACGAATACAGATCCCTTCTGACACACGACCACAGCGGCCTTTACGCTGATTAGCAGAAGCCTGCGAAATCGGCTCAATCGGCAAACGCTGTACTTTAGTGCGATAGCTGTAGCGGCTGATACGCGCCGTACCGGGGTCGATAACGTATTTAATACCCGGTACGGTCAGCGAAGTTTCTGCGACGTTGGTCGCCAGCACAATGCGCCGTCCGCTGTGCGACTGGAACACCCTATTCTGTTCGCTGTTCGACAGTCGTGCGTAAAGCGGCAAGATTTCGGTATGACGCAGATTCAGCTTGTTCAGCGCATCGGCGGTATCACGAATTTCCCGCTCGCCGCTCATAAAAATCAGGATATCACCAGGAGTTTCCTGGCTTAGCTCTTCTACGGCATCGAAAATGGCCTGCAACTGGTCGCGTTCGGTGTCATCCGCTTCTTCAACAATCGGGCGATAGCGCACTTCCACTGGATAAGTGCGACCGGAGACTTCGATAATCGGCGCATTATTAAAGTGGCGTGAGAAACGTTCAGGATCGATGGTCGCCGAGGTGATGATCACTTTCAGATCTGGACGACGCGGCAGCAACTCTTTCAGATAACCGAGCAGAAAATCAATGTTCAGGCTACGCTCGTGCGCTTCATCGATGATGATGGTGTCGTACTGCATCAGCAGGCGGTCTTGCTGGATCTCCGCCAGCAGGATACCGTCGGTCATCAGCTTGACCATCGTGTTATCACTTACGTGATCGCTGAAACGCACTTTGTAACCGATGCAACCACCCGGCTCGGTCTGCAACTCTTCGGCAATACGATTCGCGACGGTTCTTGCTGCCAGACGGCGCGGTTGGGTATGACCGATCAGCCCTTTAATTCCGCGCCCCAGTTCCATACAGATTTTCGGTAACTGAGTGGTTTTACCTGACCCCGTTTCCCCGGCAACGATGACGACCTGGTGGTCACGAATCGCTTCGAGAATGTCCTGTTTTTTCTGACTAACCGGCAAATTGTCCGGATAAGTAATCTCCGGACGCGCCGCTTCACGCAGCAGGACTTTCCCTGCCGCCTGGTCAATCTCTTTTGCCATTTCCTGGAAAATGGCCTGTTGTGCATCAGGATTTTTAACCTTTTTCACACCATGCAGACGGCGGGAAAAGCGCAGCCTGTCACGCAGCATTAGCGAATCCAGCCGCTGTTGCAAGACATTAAAGGTCAATTTTTGTTGTTCTGTCATAACGTTAGAGGGCAGTAGTCTGCCTGATTAATTTTCTTTTAAATGATAGATATAGAGTACCACATCGCGGCTTTCTATGCGTTGTTCAATAAATTCGAACATAGGCTTCGATTTATTGCGCTATCTCTGTGGCAGGATTGTGAATAAAGTGTCAACAAGCAACGGGGCATCGCCCATTCAAACATCTATAAGGAAACACCATGAGCAAGGTATTAGTTCTTAAATCCAGCATCCTGGCAGGGTACTCTCAGTCTAATTTGTTGTCCGATTATTTTGTTGAACAATGGCGCGAAAAGCACACTGCTGATGAAATCACCGTTCGTGACCTGGCAGCAAATCCGATTCCGGTGCTGGATGGCGAACTGGTTGGCGCTCTGCGTCCGAGCGATGCGCCGCTGACCCCACGTCAACAGGAAGCTCTGGCGCTTTCCGATGAGCTGATTGCCGAGCTGAAAGCCCATGACGTTATCGTGATTGCGGCACCAATGTATAACTTCAACATCTCGACTCAGCTGAAAAACTATTTTGACCTGGTTGCGCGTGCAGGCGTTACTTTCCGCTACACCGAAAACGGTCCGGAAGGTCTGGTAACAGGTAAAAAAGCCATCGTGATTACCAGCCGTGGCGGTATCCATAAAGATGGGCCGACGGATCTGGTGACGCCGTATCTGTCCACGTTCCTGGGGTTTATCGGTATTACCGATGTGAAATTCGTCTTTGCGGAAGGTATTGCCTACGGTCCGGAAATGGCGGCGAAAGCGCAGGCAGACGCCAAAGCAGCAATTGACGCAGTTGTTGCAGCATAAGTTTTAAGAGGCCTCCTGCAAGTGCGGGAGGCTTTTTACTTAACCCGCCTTTTTCGCAATGCTGTCCAGTGTTGCCAACACATCATCAGATAACACTAATTTCCCTGCAGCCATATTCTCACGCAAGTGCGCAATGGAAGACGTCCCAGGGATCAGCAAAATATTCGCTGAACGTTGCAACAGCCATGCCAGCGCCACCTGCATTGGTGTCACGCCCAGGCTCGCAGCAACATCCGAAAGTGTGGAGGATTGCAGCGGCGTAAAACCGCCGAGCGGGAAGAACGGCACGTACGCAATACCATCGCGGGCCAAAGTATCAATTAATGCGTCATCGGCACGGTGTGCAATGTTGTATTCGTTTTGCACACAAACGATTTCAGCGATTTTGCACGCTTCAGCGACTTGTGTCGGCGTGACATTGCTCAAACCGATATGTTTTACCAGTCCCTGCTGCTGCATCTCTGCCAGCACGGTCAAGCTGGCTTCAATCGATCCTTCCGTCGGACCGTGACCATCCCCCAGCATTACGCGCAGGTTAACCACATCCAGCACATCAAGCCCCAGATTTCGCAGGTTGTCATGCACCGCCTTTTTCAGTTCAGCGGGAGAGAATGCGGGCAGCCAGGAGGCATCCTCACCACGGCGAGCGCCAATTTTGGTGACAATCGTCAGGTCGTCAGAATAGGGATGCAGTGCTTCACGGATGATCTGGTTGGTGATGTGCGGGCCATAAAAGTCGCTGGTATCAATGTGATTAACGTCCAAAGCAAGTGCCTCACGCAGCACGGTAATAGCAACATGGCGATCTTTCGGCGGACCGAAAACACCAGGCCCTGCCAGCTGCATCGCACCATAACCAAGACGGTTAACGGATTTTGTCCCGAGAGTAAATGTGTCGCTGCTCATAACATCCTGCCCTTTAATAAAACGGATAAAGAAAAATCAGTATAGAAATGAAAAGAGATAAATGATGTGAAGGCATAAATAAGATTACCGGATGCGCAGCACTTATTTGACCTGAAAGACAGCCAAAACTCAGACTCTATAAGATCGTATTCGGCAATAAAAAACCGCAACCAGTATCAGCGTTGCGGTTTTTGTGTCACATGCGAAAAATTAGAACGTTTTCTTGAAGTTCAGCATCACGCCTTTGTCGCTGATGCCGTCCTCTTTCCAGTGGTAAGCATCCAGATGCAGCGAACTTTCTTTGCTACTGTACTTCACGCCGACGCTTGCCAGGCTGTTAATACCGCCGCCCTTCTGTCCGTCGTCAACGTTAAACTGCTGACCACCTGTCCCGGCAAGGCTCGCCGTGCGCTGGCTCTTCGCATAACTCAGGTTCGGCCCGCCCTCCAGCGTGGCGTTCGCGCTCCAGCCGTCTTTCCCTGCGTAGTTCAGTTTCAGCCCGACGATGCTGTCCACCGCCGTTTCGCTGCCACTGTTCATATTCAGGTTAAAGTCACCGGCATTACGTTCCTGATAACCGCCTTCCAGCGTGTGGCGCAGTTTCACTCCGGCATACGGCGTGATTTTCAGCCCTTCGCGCGGTTCAAAGGTTTTCGCCCCTTCGCTGCGGAATTCCAGGTACTGCTGCTTCACGTCGGTATCGGCGGTTTTACTTACGTCGCCGTAAGCTACGGCACGGCTGCTGTCGAGGTTATGAACGTCATAACGCAGGGCGTTATTCCAGTTCACGCCATTCTCAAAGGTCATCTGATGTTGCAGGCCAAAGAACTGGCTGTAACCACCGGTCACGCCGTTGTCCCCGGCCTTGTCAGAACCGTTGCCATCCAGACGGGCGATGCCGTACTCCAGGCTCAGGCTCTGGCTGTCACTCAGGTCAAGCGTTTTACGCAGCGCCAGCATGTCGTATTGCGTGTCGTTGCCCAGTTCCGCGCGCGGATCGCCTTTTGCCACCACGTTGAACGCCAGACCATTGCCCACCTTCGGTGCGGCATCCGCCAGCATACTGAAGCGGTTGCTTAACACGCGGGCTTCGCGGAACACGGTGGTCGCCTGGCTGCCGCTGATTTGCTTCAGCGCGCTGTTCAGTTCCGCCGTGGTACCTACGTTCAGACTGGTGTACAGCTCGTTGTTGGTGTAGCCCGCGTCCAGCGCCTTCGCCACATCATTCACACTGCCATCTGTCGCGACATCGGTGTAGGTGTTTTTGGTCATTGTCACGTCTACGTTACCGCTCGCATCCGTACTTCCTTGCGCATTCCACATCACAGTAGTGGACGTGATGGCGTTCGCGTCAGTGAGGTTGCTGCCCTGTACTACATTATCAAAGTTAACGGTGGTCTCTGCTGTACCCGCAGCGAAGCCAGTGTTGATCTCCACGCCGTTCATGCTGGCGTTATTGACCATCAATCGACCCGAGCTGCCGTCGGCGTTAGTGCCCACAACATAGCCGTTGAGGTTGTTGGTAGCGCCAGCGTCGCCACTTGAGTTATCAGCAAACGATGTCACTGTAGTATTTGGTACATCCGGTAATGTGTAATCGCCGTAATGAACTTCGGTGGTGTTATCGTTGTTGCCGTTCTTCCCTTCCACATTCACGCTGTCGCCCTGTTTGATCAGGCCAGACCCGGTCACACCATCAGCGATCACCACCGAACCGTTGTTGACGACGTGGCCATTCGTCCCCAGCACACTGAAAGCAAAAGAATCATTGGCATAAATATTAATGGTGCCGTTGTTCTCAATGACTGCGTCTGCCGTTGCATTGGCATCCAGTTGCATTGCAATCAGGCCAGTATCGGTCGTGCCTTCCGTACCCAGGTTAATGATGCCCTCGTTGACCAGTTGCGCATTATTGTTCCCTTCCATCGCCACGGCATTGTTGCCGCTGATGTTCATGGTGCCGTCATTCTGCGCGACATAGTTGTTATGGGTGAATTTCACCGCGCTGGCGTTATCATGGTCGAAATTAATCTCGCCTTCACTCATATTCCAGAAGAACGCGTCGGTCGCCGCCGCGTTACTGGCGCTGACAACGACAGATTTGGCGGTTGAATCCACTTTACCGTTGTTGATAAAGCGCCCGTTATTCCCCCAAATATTCACGGCTCCGTTATTTGAGGAATCGATCAACGACATATGCCCGGTGTTGTACAGCGTACCAGACTGATTCAGGTGAATAGCATTTTTAGCATTATTAAGAATAAACTCACCGCTGTTATTAAATACGGCTTTATTGGTTAACATAGCACCGTTTTTAACCGTGCCGCCCTGCTGGTTGTTGAAAGTGCCGTTTTGTTGAGTGATACGGCCGGTAATTACACCGCTGTTATTAACAGTACCGTCTTTCTGTACCAGTTTATTGATGGTCCCTGTATTGCTCACCAATGCATTACTGGCGCCAGCATATATCGTTACCTGGCCTGACACCGTACCGTCGTTATTCAGCGTGCCGCCGTTCACATCAATGTTGTTAATTGTACCTGCGTTATCAACTACGCCGCCGTCATTCAGTTTAATCATGTTACTGATATTTCCGGTTGCGGTATTATCCAGTTCACCGCTCAGAACCGTCAGCATCTGGCTGGTAACAGTTCCTGCGTTGGTAACGCTACCCGGCGTGGTATTGGTTATTACAACGGATTGAGTAAAGTTGGTTGACTGCCCTTCGGCGGTGATCGTATCTCCCCCGGTGTAGACAAGGCTAACTGCCGGATCGGTCGGGTTATACACACCGGCGGTTTGGCAATTGCCAAACGTACAGATAGTGCCGTAATTGATAATGGTGCCCAAACCGTCAGTATAAAAAGCCTGGCCGACATCGGTATCAATATTGATCACGCCGGTTTTGTCATTAATCGCCACGCCGGTGCCAACAGCGCCCATTGCGAACAGTTGGTTATTCTGTTGCTTCGTGACATTTTCATCCGTCGTCAGATTGATAGTGCCCTGGTTTACCGCTGTACCGCCGTTCAGCGCCAGCATACCAAAACCTTCATTGTTGACGTTGATTGTGCCTGTATTCAACCCGGTGGCATCTGCCCAGCCAGTCTCGGTCGATCCCACCAACATACCACCGCCCATTAGATACGGAGTATTCGTCTGCCAATAGGCTTCGCTGGTGATATTGCCATTATCATCCAGCGTCGGGATAAAACTATCGACGTTAATTTCTCCGGCATTAATGGCAGTACCTTTTGCTGAAGAAACGCCATAGGTTCCTGCGCCATGCAGATTAATCAGCGCATTAGCTTCGTTAGTGGCCTGCCCATAATTATCCGCCATTAAGGCGAAGAACACTCTGTTATACCAGGGAAGGGGGTAAGCCGCTTCGCCATCACCTCCTTGTGGCGTGGTGGCGGAAACTACGTTAATTGTACCGCCAGTCGCATTTGTCGCATTTGATCCCTCTCCGCTGGCGTGAACCATCGCAACCTTTGAGTCACTGGCCTGATTTTCTCCCGGCAACGCCGTTATGGTGCCGAAATTAGTGACGGTTCCGCCTGCGCGAGCCACCATCAACTCCTGTGAGGTAGCCGCATTAATGGTTCCGTAGTTATCAATATGCGTTCCGGAGTCATTTGCCATAAGAACGGCGTAAGGATAAATATATTGGGTATTGATTAAATTGCCGGTAACGTCAATAACGGAGTCTCTGTTGAGAGTGACCGTTGCACCATCCGAAGCTGCAACAAGCGTCACCTGACCCCGCAGCGTGCTGGCATCCACGCTGGAGTGACCACTGACGTTAACCGTATTCACGCCAGAAACGTTAACACCGGTTACAACCTCCTCAGCGCCTGTTCCTGAAACGTTAATACCGCCCTGCAGATTAACGGTATTACCTTTACCAGTAACGTTGATCCCCCGCATATTGGCTTCCACCGTAGCCATCCCCTCATTGAATGAGAAGTTTATGCTGCCGTTTAAATCAATGGTGTTATTATCACCGCTAATATTTATCCCATCCAGCGGTGACGGTACGCGGGTACTTTCGGTCCCCATACTCGATATCAGGTTGATATTTCCGTCCAGGGTGATATCGCTACCATTACCCGTCATATTGATGCCCGTTGCACCCTGGAACAATCCGCTATCGTCTTTTTCCTGGATAACGTTGATATCTCCCCGCAACTCGACCTGCTCGCGATCGCCCGTAATAGCGACACCCGTACCATTTTTTGAGATGTCGATTTCGCCAACATTGGTAAACTGTACGTCATCGCCGTCGATCATGACGCCGTTCGAATTCTTATCCACAACGGTAATTTTGCCCGTGTTGCCGATGGTCGCGCGATCGCCACTGACATCAATGCCGTGCGCTGCACCGCTAACAAACAGGTCGCCATTCTGGAGGACACGGGTATCATCGCCAGTTAACCGTGTACCCACCGCGTTCACCCCATCAACGGTCATATCCCCTGAAATTTCGAGGTTGTTTCCGTTGCCAGATAAACTTACGCCCGTTGCATTTTCGCCTGTGATACTCAGCTCATAAGTTGTCAGCGTGATGCTGTTGCTGCTGCCGCTTACCTCCAGCCCGGTCGTGGCGTCGTTGACGGACATCTTGCCTGAAAGTGAAATACTGCCCTCATCACCGGCAACGTTAACGCCCGTACCACTATTTTTGGTGGTGATATCCCCCACGTTGACGAAGGTGGCGTTGTCGCCGTCGATCAGCACACCGAATGGATTGCCATCGTGCCCTGTCTCGCCAACCGTAATATCACCGATATTCATAAACGTGACATCACTGCCATCCAGCAATACGCCAATGGATTTATCATCCACTACGGTAATATTGCCTTTGTTACTGACAATGGTGCCGTTACCCTCGACGTCAATACCGTGTGCAGCGCCGCTGACGTAAAGATCGCCTTCCTGCTTGATAAGCGCGTCATCACCTATAATTTTGGTCGCCGCCGAGTTATCACCATCGACGGTCATATTCCCTTTATTATCAATAACAGCATCGTCACCGTTAATCAGGCTACCTGTACCGCCGTTAGTAAATGTGGCGTCACCCTGGGTATTAATCGTCGCGTTGTCACCGTTGACAATAACGGCCGTACCGCCATCCACTTCGGTTTCACCATTGTTATTGATGGTGATGTTATCGCCCGTCAGGATACCGACAATGGAACCTTCGCCAATCGCAGTGGTTTTACCGTCATTGTTCAGAACAATATTATCGCCTTCCACGGTCATTACCGTACCGCCATTCAGCGCGGTGTTGCCGCCCTGGTCGGTAATAATGGCGTCACTGACTTTGATATCGTTGCCCGTGGTTCCATCAACTACCACACCAGCTTCTTTGGTGATGTGGATTTTGCCCTCGTCGTCGTAGCTCCAGGTGATTCCACCCGCTTTGTTAACACCTTCGAAGACTGCCGTGTTGCTGTCTTCATTTACCTTCCACTGTTTGACAATTGTCTGGCGACCGTCTTTTGCCGTCAGGGTATAGCTGCCATCCGCATTCTCGGTGTAGGTAAACGTTGCGTTACGGATTTGCAGCGTTTTTTCAGCTTGATCCCAGGTCACGTTGTTGTTGTATTTGATCGGGTCCGGTTTATCATCCGGTGGTACTGGCGTGTCTCCGCCATCGTCCGGCGGCACTGGCGGGTCACCACCATCATCTGGCGGTACTGGCGTGTCTCCGCCATCGTCCGGCGGTACTGGCGTGTCACCACCATCATCTGGCGGTACTGGCGTGTCTCCGCCATCGTCCGGTGGTACTGGCGTATCACCGCCATCGTCCGGCGGTACTGGCGTATCACCGCCATCGTCCGGCGGTACTGGTGTATCACCGCCATCATCCGGTGGTACTGGTGTATCACCGCCATCGTCCGGCGGTACTGGTGTATCACCGCCATCGTCCGGCGGTACTGGCGTATTACCGCCATCATCCGGCGGTACTGGCGTATTACCGCCATCATCCGGCACCGGAGACCGATCGTCGTGATGGTGATTATTATCATCGTGTAGGGCATAGACCGCGACACCTGTTACTACCGCCGCCAGACCAGCGGCAGCCCAGGGTAAAACGGCACTGTCTTTAAGATCTCTACATTCTGCCGGTAAATTCTCAAGCTGTTCTTTATTTAATATGTGAATATTTGCCGGACAGGATATTTTGCTGGATTTCCGTGTTTCGTCGGCTGACTCGGTTGTAGTGGTATCCGCAGCCCATGTCTGGCTACTTAACGCCATCGCAACACAGACAGACAACAATTTTTTCCTTTGCATATATAACTCCTTAAAAATAGTTCTTGCATAACAAACTACACAAGACTTAAAGACAGAAAGCACTAAATGCTTGCAACGAAGCATTTAATAAACAAAATTTATTTTATTCATGCGGCGAATACTAAGATATAACAGTTCAGAAATAACAATAAAACAATTATTAAATTATATTCTGCGAGAAAATCATTTTAAACAAATAATTAAAGACCGGAGAGAAAAAGACATTAATAATTCATTCATACAGAAAATAAAATATTAAATTTTATCTATTTTGATGATGAGTTGAAATTATTTATCGCTATAACAAGAGGATATATAAGAAATATTAATAACAATGACTTACACTCTAATAATGCTCAGTATTATAAAATAATGCCAATATAGATATTTTGTTTCTAATAGTAATTTATTTTCGCAACCATTTACCATTAATCCCCTGCACATATTCACCCGGCTTCGCGCGAGCGACAAGTTTTTGCCCTGCCAGTTTCGCTATCTCATCTGTGGATACATTATTCTGCTTTGCCAGTTGCTGGTAACTACGATTACGAGCTTCATTAATATCTCTTACCAATGCCTGTGTTTCGGCATCCGTTTCCAGCGCCACCAGGTAACCGTTAAGCGTTTCACCGACCCGCCCCTGACTTCTGGCTTCATTCAGGGTCAATGCCATCGCACTGCTGCTCATCAGGCCAATAATCCACACCATTATGAGTAATGTTCTTTTCATCATTACCTCAAAAAAGATCGCTACGGGTTTTAAGCAGGTCTTCAACATCTTTGTCCGCTTTGATGATGATCTCATGCTCAATTTTAACGTTCATATTAATGGTGATTGGCTCCTTCGGCGCAGCCACCTCTATGCGCGGAGTGCAACCAACCAACATAAAAGAAGACGCGAGCGCGGCTATCACTATTTTCATTGTTTTTCCTCACATTCTTTTCCTGACGGGCAGTCATTTTCCGGGATACGGGCATTCTGTTCCAGCCACGCCTGGAGATTATCGCCAAAGCGTAAACTGCGCCATAACGTAAAAATATTCTCTTCGTGACTGTAATTAAGATTCACAGTGCCTGTTTTGCCATCAACCCGACTATTACCGCTGATCGTTGCCTGCATGGTTAATACACCGAGATTATCTAAATTAATTTTTGTCGATGAACGGCTAATTTCCATATAGCGCAACCAGTTGATAGCGGTTCCGGCGGTCATATTGTCTTTTGCTACTGCATCCGCCGTGTCTTTATCCAGACGTAAAGTCATGGGGCCTGAGTTTGCCAGCCAACCATCTTTTACAATCCATTTTTCATTATTCAGCCATAATGGCAAAGCACCACTAAATGCCCCTGACATAGCGAATTGTTTCGGGTTGACGGCGCTAATCAGTTCACTGGATGAGAGATTATTCAGGCGCAATAGCGCCGGATCGTGCTGCGGCATACGTAATTGTTTCATCAGCACGTTACCGCCTAAAACATCAACACTCACATTGGTCAGTAGCAAGGGTTCGTCTTCGGTCCACGGATAACGCCCCTGAAGATCGGCAGTGATATTTTTTGCCGTCACAAGGTTAACCACTTCAGCAATACGTAATGATACAGGTCGCCGCGTCCCCAGGTGCCACGCACCGTCGCCAAAACGGAACGGTAGTACAAAGTCGACGCCGTTGACCTGGTTATCAGGCATCCAGGCGCTGCCACCTTTTAATACGCCATGCCCCCCCGCACGGAAGCCTTGATCAGGCGCAGCGGAAAAGGCTACCTGAGCATACAGCTCGCCATCGCGTAGGTTCATCTTCCAGTCAGGTGGCACCAGCGGCTGAAATACAGTGAGTGATTGTTTAGGCCACCAGGCGTTACCGCGCAGACGAATACCGTCCCAGCGGCCATTTACCCGTACCGGACCAATCTCGCCAGCATGTAAATCGCCTTTGAAGAGGAAATAAGTTGGTTCGCGCCCTTCAACACTAAATTTTAAGGTTGATGGCGGTAACACGCTGCCCCCCGTGAAAAGCGTTTGCCCTGCATCCAGCGAAAGCGCACCACTAAAAGACGGATTCTGAGCGTCGCGTACCCAGACAACGGGTTTATCAAGAATTAAGCGCGGCGTTTCCACCGTCATTGTGCCATATTGCAACTGGTCGAAACCGGTCGAAAGATCGGTAAGCGTAATCGTGCTGTCATGCCACTCACCTTTTCCTGCGACATCCCAGTTGGCATTCATCGGGGTAAAACTGCCTTTTCCCCAGTAACGCCACTGCCAGCGTCCTGCATCAGGGAGAAAATCGTTCGCCTGACCATCCATATGCAGCACAAAGTCGCCCAGTTCATTTTCATGTGCCTGCAAAATAGCCTGCAAGCGCCCGTCAACACCACGTTGAGTGACTTTTACCCCCGCTAAAGGCCAGCGGATTTCATCGATGTCCAGTGAATCGATGACTCTCCCCTTTGAACGTAATAACGCGCCAGGCTCAAAGGCCAGCGTTGGGTCAGTCAGACTTCCGCTTAGCTGTGCCGGTAAACGGGCATATAAAATAAGATCCGCCTGTTTCGCTTCACCGGTCAGCTGCAGTGGCATCTGACTGTTATCCATGCTTAATTTTCCTGGGCCAAAATTAAGCACCGCATTGCCCTTACCCGCTTTTCCCTGGGTCAGCACACTCAGCCGACCACTGACTAATGCGTTCTCAAGCCCGGCCTGCCAGTTATCGACTTTGACACCCAACCGTCCACTAAGGGGAAAACCTGCATACGGCCAGCTCCAGCGACCATCACTTACCGTCAATTGCTGACGTGTAATTTCCCATGGTAAATCGAGCAATGGATCGCCGTTATCTCGTGCCATCACAATTAATTGCCCGCTATTTTCCTGCCACTCAAGTTCGGCATCCACCAGCGACGGTTCCTGCGGCAAATTCAACGTCGCGGTAGCATGACCACTTACAGGAAGCCCATCCGGTACTAGCGGCAGGGTAAATTCTCCCACCAGTTTTACCGGCGGCTGATTTTCGAACGCGGCGACATCCAGCTCGCTGACTGTAAGTTGTTGCCCTTTAAGCTGGCCTTGAAATTTAACTTTTTCGCCCTGATAACGCAGTTGCTGGATATCAGAGGTTAACGCGAGAGAGAGTTTTCCCTGCCATTCCTGCCAGGGAGAAAAGATCAGTTTATCAATATTGATCCAGGTGTTAGGCAACATGGCTTGCCACTGCGCGAGGGTCTTCGGCGCGGCTGGAGAGGGTTCTTCCTGTGGTAATTTAGCCAGGCAATTAGAGTCAAGTTCTACGGCACCGACATTCAATAACCAGCGGCTGGGATGTGAAAGACTGGCGTTGGTGATATGTGCAAGCTGACAATCTCCCACCAGATAACGGAGATCGGGAATGATTAAACCTTTACGCGTAATGCGTGGGCTTTCATCTAATGCAATACGTGTACCGAGCGGTAGCCAGATGCCCGCCAGCGTGGGCACCCACAATCCGAGCGTCATCAGCAACGTCAACGGCACAAGAATAATCAGTAATAGCAGCGCGAGAACAGCTTTATATTTACCCAACATGGGTAGTTAATATCCTGATTTAGCGAAAAATTAAGCATTCAATACGGGTATTGTGGCATGTTTAACCGTTCAGTTGAAGGTTGCGCCTACACTAAGCATAGTTGTTAATGAATTTTTCAATATGGCTATAGCTTTCAATTATATTTTATATTTTGTAAAATATTTTTAGTAGCTTAAGCGTGATTCAACATCACTGGAGAAAGTCTTATGAAACTCGCCGTATATAGCACAAAACAGTACGACAAGAAGTACCTGCAACAGGTTAACGAGTCCTTTGGCTTTGAGCTGGAATTTTTTGACTTTCTGCTGACGGAAAAAACCGCCAAAACCGCCAATGGCTGCGAAGCGGTATGTATTTTCGTAAACGATGACGGCAGCCGCCCGGTGCTGGAAGAGCTGAAAAAGCACGGCGTTAAATATATCGCCCTGCGCTGTGCCGGTTTCAATAACGTCGATCTTGATGCGGCAAAAGAACTTGGGCTGAAAGTAGTCCGTGTTCCAGCCTACGATCCGGAAGCCGTCGCTGAACACGCTATCGGTATGATGATGACGCTGAACCGCCGTATTCACCGCGCGTATCAGCGTACCCGTGACGCCAACTTTTCTCTGGAAGGTCTGACTGGCTTTACCATGTATGGCAAAACAGCGGGCGTTATCGGCACCGGTAAGATCGGTGTGGCGATGCTGCGCATTCTGAAAGGTTTTGGTATGCGTCTGCTTGCGTTCGATCCGTACCCAAGTGCGGCGGCGCTGGAGCTCGGTGTGGAGTATGTCGATCTGCCGACCCTGTTCTCTGAATCAGACGTTATCTCCCTGCACTGCCCACTAACGCCGGAGAACTACCACCTGCTGAATGAGGCGGCGTTTGATCAGATGAAAAACGGCGTAATGATCGTCAACACCAGTCGTGGCGCATTGATTGATTCCCAGGCGGCAATTGAAGCTCTGAAAAACCAGAAAATTGGCTCGCTGGGGATGGACGTGTATGAAAACGAACGCGATCTGTTCTTTGAAGATAAATCCAACGACGTGATCCAGGATGACGTGTTCCGTCGTCTGTCTGCCTGCCATAACGTGCTGTTTACCGGACACCAGGCATTCCTGACGGCAGAAGCTCTGACCAGTATTTCCCAGACCACGCTGCAAAACTTAAGCAATCTGGAAAAAGGCGAATCCTGCCCGAACGAACTGGTTTAATCCTGCAGCTCCCCTGCAAACCAGGGGAGCTTATTCAGATAATCCCCAAAGATCTTTCATCCACTATTCTTAAAATATGTTTTGTAGGACGGGTAAGGCGCGTCGCGTTGCATTCGGCAGTCAGCACCTGATTTATACCTTAAGTTGAGAACCAAAATGAAGAAAGTAGCCGCGCTTGTTGCGTTAAGCCTGCTGATGGCGGGATGTGTAAGTAATGACAAAATTGCTGTGACGCCAGAACAATTACAGCATCACCGCTTTGTGCTGGAAAGTGTCAACGGTCAACCTGTTACCAGCGATAAAAACCCGCCAGAAATCAGCTTTGGTGAAAAGATGATGATTTCTGGCAACATGTGCAACCGCTTTAGCGGCGAGGGTAAACTTTCTGGCGGTGAACTGAAAGTTAAAGGACTGGCAATGACCCGCATGATGTGTGCCAACCCACAGCTTAACGAACTCGATCACACCATCAGCGAAATGCTGAAAGAAGGTGCACAGGTAGATCTAACCGCCAACCAGTTGACGCTGGCAACCGCGAAACAGACATTAACTTATAAACTGGCAGATTTAATGAATTAATAGCTGCCACAGCTTCCGGCGGCAAGTGACTGTTCGCTACAGCGTTTGCCGTTGGGTAATGCACACATTCCAATAGCCGTTCCGTCAAGTTGACGGGCAACGGATAGCGAACCACCAATCATCGCGCAATTTGCTTCACCGCTACTGGACATGGACGCTTTTAAACCAGGCGCCACATGCGCCGCAGTTGCCTGCTGAACTGGTTCACTACTACACGCCGATAACAATAAAGCGGCACACCCGACCCACAACACTGCTCGCATCTTTACTTCCTCTAATCTTTAAACCAAAAGACACCGCCGTAAATAATAGGCAGCACAGACGACTACGTCGAGAACAACTATGTGTGTTGCAACGCATTGTTACTTTTTTATGGCTATTTTTTTGTCCACTGTTTGATCAAAACATTCATTACGCTGATATGGGGGACACAAAAGCGAAAATGCAACAGAAAGCCATTTGCTAAAATTGAGAGATAACTACTGGGCGCGCAGCTTTTTCGTGTGCCCCTCATTTGCGCAATGTAAGGGTGTCGTATGATCACAATTGATGGTAATGGCGCGGTAGCTTCGGTGGCATTTCGCACCAGTGAAGTTATCGCCATCTACCCTATTACCCCAAGTTCCACGATGGCGGAACAGGCCGATGCATGGGCCGGAAACGGCTTGAAAAACGTGTGGGGAGATACGCCCCGCGTGGTTGAAATGCAGTCAGAAGCTGGTGCTATCGCGACTGTGCACGGCGCTTTGCAAACGGGTGCTCTCTCGACATCATTTACATCATCGCAGGGTTTACTGCTGATGATTCCGACGTTGTACAAACTGGCGGGCGAACTGACGCCGTTTGTACTGCATGTAGCAGCGCGTACCGTCGCTACTCATGCGCTCTCTATTTTTGGCGATCATTCAGACGTGATGGCCGTGCGCCAAACCGGTTGCGCCATGTTGTGTGCAGCAAACGTTCAGGAAGCGCAGGACTTCGCTCTCATTTCACATATCGCAACACTAAAAAGCCGTGTGCCGTTTATTCATTTTTTTGATGGTTTCCGCACGTCCCACGAGATCAACAAAATCGTTCCACTGGCTGACGACACGATTCTTGAACTGATGCCGCAGGCAGAAATTGATGCCCACCGCGCCCGCGCGCTGAACCCGGAACATCCGGTAATTCGCGGCACCTCGGCTAACCCGGACACCTACTTCCAGTCACGTGAAGCCACCAACCCGTGGTACAACGCAGTTTACGACCATGTTGAACAGGCGATGAATGATTTCGCCGCCGCTACGGGTCGTCAGTATCAGCCTTTTGAATACTACGGGCATCCACAAGCAGAACGGGTGATTATCCTGATGGGATCTGCCATCGGTACTTGTGAAGAAGTGGTTGATGAGTTACTTACCCGTGGCGAAAAAGTCGGGGTGCTGAAAGTTCGACTATACCGCCCGTTCTCCGCCAAACACTTACTGCAAGCATTGCCAGACTCCGTGCGAACTGTCGCGGTGCTGGATCGTACCAAAGAGCCGGGCGCCCAGGCAGAGCCACTGTATCTGGACGTAATGACCGCGCTGGCGGAAGCCTTTAATAATGGTGAGCGTGAAACACTGCCACGCGTCATTGGCGGGCGCTATGGCTTATCATCCAAAGAGTTTGGCCCGGATTGTGTGCTGGCAGTATTTGCCGAACTTAACGCAGCCAAACCCAAACCCCGTTTTACCGTCGGTATTTACGATGATGTAACCAATCTGTCGCTACCATTGCCAGAAAATACCCTGCCAAACTCCGCGAAGCTGGAAGCCCTGTTTTATGGTCTGGGCAGTGATGGCAGCGTTTCCGCGACTAAAAACAATATCAAGATTATCGGTAACTCCACGCCGTGGTATGCGCAGGGTTATTTTGTTTACGACTCCAAAAAAGCCGGTGGTCTGACAGTTTCTCACCTGCGCGTAAGCGAACATCCAATTCGTTCTGCATATCTGATTCCCCAGGCTGATTTTGTTGGTTGCCACCAGTTGCAGTTTATCGACAAATATCAGATGGCAGAACGTCTGAAACCCGGCGGTATTTTCCTGCTTAACACGCCGTACAGTGCCGATGAAGTCTGGTCGCGGTTGCCGCAAGAAGTGCAGGCGGTGCTGAATCAGAAAAAAGCACGCTTTTATGTCATTAACGCAGCGAAAATCGCGCGTGAATGTGGACTGGCGGCTCGTATTAATACCGTAATGCAGATGGCGTTTTTCCACCTGACACAAATTCTGCCTGGCGACAGCGCCCTGGCTGAATTGCAGGGCGCGATTGCCAAAAGCTACAGCAGCAAAGGCCAGGATCTGGTGGAGCGCAACTGGCAGGCACTGGCGCTGGCGCGAGAATCCGTGGAAGAAGTCCCGTTACAGCCGGTCAATCCGCATAGTGCGAATCGTCCACCGGTGGTTTCCGATGCTGCACCTGATTTCGTTAAAACCGTTACCGCTGCGATGCTCGCCGGACTTGGCGATGCCCTCCCCGTTTCGGCGCTACCGCCAGACGGCACATGGCCAATGGGAACCACTCGCTGGGAAAAACGCAATATCGCCGAAGAGATCCCCATCTGGAAAGAGGAACTCTGTACCCAATGTAACCACTGCGTCGCTGCTTGCCCACACTCCGCTATTCGCGCAAAAGTGGTGCCACCCGAAGCAATGGAAAAAGCCCCTGCCAGCCTGCATTCGCTGGATGTAAAATCGCGCGATATGCGCGGGCAGAAATATGTGTTGCAGGTCGCACCGGAAGATTGCACCGGCTGTAATCTGTGTGTTGAAGTTTGCCCGGCGAAAGACCGACAGAATCCAGAGATCAAAGCCATCAATATGATGTCGCGTCTGGAACATGTGGAAGAAGAGAAAATCAATTACGATTTCTTCCTGAACTTACCAGAAATCGACCGCAGCAAACTGGAACGTATTGATATTCGGACTTCGCAGTTAATCACACCGCTGTTTGAATATTCTGGTGCTTGTTCCGGTTGTGGCGAAACGCCATATATCAAATTGCTTACTCAGCTCTATGGCGACCGGATGTTAATCGCTAACGCCACGGGCTGTTCGTCAATTTACGGCGGTAACCTGCCATCCACACCGTATACCACTGATGCCAATGGTCGTGGTCCTGCCTGGGCGAACTCACTGTTTGAAGATAACGCCGAATTTGGTCTGGGCTTCCGCCTGACGGTCGATCAGCATCGTGTCCGCGTGCTGCGTCTGCTGGATCAGTTTGCCGATAAAATCCCGGCGGAGTTACTGGCAGCGTTGAAATCAGACGCCACGCCAGACGTTCGTCGTGAACAGGTTGCCACGCTGCGCCAGCATCTCAAAGATGTGAGTGAAGCTCATGAACTGCTACGCGACGCTGATGCGTTGGTGGAAAAATCAATCTGGCTGATTGGTGGCGACGGCTGGGCTTACGATATCGGCTTCGGTGGTCTGGATCATGTATTGAGCCTGACGGAAAACGTCAACATTCTGGTACTGGATACGCAATGCTACTCCAATACCGGCGGTCAGGCGTCTAAAGCAACGCCGCTTGGCGCGGTGACTAAGTTTGGCGAACACGGTAAACGCAAAGCGCGTAAAGATCTCGGCGTCAGTATGATGATGTACGGTCATGTTTATGTGGCGCAGATTTCTCTCGGCGCGCAGTTGAACCAGACGGTAAAAGCGATTCAGGAAGCGGAAGCCTATCCGGGGCCGTCGCTGATCATTGCTTACAGCCCCTGTGAAGAGCATGGTTATGACCTTGCATTGAGCCACGACCAAATGCGCCAACTCACCGCAACCGGCTTCTGGCCGCTGTATCGCTTTGATCCACGTCGTGCCGATGAAGGCAAACTGCCACTGGCGCTGGATTCTCGTCCGCCGTCAGAGGCTCTGGAAGAGACATTGCTCCATGAGCAACGTTTCCGCCGTCTGAATTCGCAACAGCCAGAAGTGGCGGAACAGTTATGGAAAGATGCCGCAGCCGATCTGCAAAAACGCTATGACTTCCTCGCGCAAATGGCAGGAAAAACGGATAAAAGTGGCACCGAGTAGCATCGTCGGATAAGGATTATACGGAACGAAAAAAAGCCCGAATGAAAGTTCGGGCTTGTCTTTTTATTTGTTGGGAAAGAAATAACTATAGCAATGACCCAACGATAAATAATATCTGTGACAATAAAGGCATATAACCCACGCAGAATAACGCATCATTTTTTAAAAGTATAATTTTTATTTTGTATGTATAACCATCAAATCATTCACCAAACTAATCATCATTTCCCAGGAATTATTTGATTAAGGTTTTACTTAAGGCGTAACAAATGACATTTATCGGCTAATGGAACTTTTCCTTTAGGATGTTTTCACTTCCCAAACGGGGAGAGAAAGGCAAATAAAATAACTAAAGGATTTTTTCAATGAAAAGCAAAATACTGGCACTCTTAATCCCTGCCCTGCTCGCCGCAGGTGCTGTACATGCAGCAGAAATTTATAATAAAGACGGCAATAAATTAGATCTTTATGGCAAAGTTGATGGCCTGCATTATTTTTCTGATAGTTCTGCAAAAGATGGCGATCAGAGCTATGCACGTCTTGGATTTAAAGGCGAAACACAAATTAACGATCAACTCACTGGCTATGGTCAGTGGGAATACAATATTCAGGCAAACAATACTGAATCCTCAGAAAACCAATCCTGGACTCGTCTGGCATTCGCCGGATTGAAATTTGCAAATTACGGTTCTTTCGATTACGGACGTAATTACGGTGTAATGTACGACGTAGAGGGCTGGACCGATATGCTGCCAGAATTTGGCGGTGACTCCTACACCAATGCAGACAACTTTATGACCGGTCGTGCTAATGGCGTAGCGACATATCGTAATACTGATTTCTTCGACCTGGTTAATGGTCTGAACTTCGCAGTGCAGTATCAGGGTAATAACGAAGGTGCAAACAACGGTCAGGAAGGCACCAACAACGGACGTGATGTTCGTCATGAAAACGGCGACGGCTGGGGGCTTTCCACAACCTACGATTTAGGTATGGGCTTTAGCGCGGGCGCGGCATATACCTCCTCAGACCGCACCAATGACCAGGTTAACCATACTGCGGCGGGTGGCGATAAAGCCGATGCCTGGACTGCCGGGATTAAATATGATGCTAACAACATTTATCTGGCAACCATGTATTCCGAAACGCGTAATATGACACCATTTGGCAACAGCGATTACGCCGTTGCGAACAAGACCCAGAACTTTGAAGTCACTGCCCAATATCAGTTTGACTTTGGTCTGCGTCCGGCAGTGTCTTTCCTGATGTCTAAAGGGCGTGACCTGAACGCTGCTGGTGGTGCTGATAACCCGGCCGGTGTTGACGATAAAGATCTGGTCAAATACGCCGATGTTGGCGCAACATATTATTTCAACAAAAATATGTCTACCTATGTTGACTATAAAATTAACTTGTTGGATGAAGATGACAGCTTCTACGCCGCCAACGGTATCTCTACCGATGATATTGTCGCTTTAGGTCTGGTTTATCAGTTCTAATCCTGCCTGCCCGCCTCTCTGGCGGGCTTTTTCTACTTATTAAATCCTGCTTAATCTAAATTAAAAATGTGAACTCCGTCATTATACAAAAGACCTCATCTGGCGTTACACTTTATGCGGATACTAAAACAGGAGGTTTTATGAACAGAACGATTCTTGTCCCTATCGATATTTCCGATTCAGAATTAACTCAACGCGTGATTAGCCATGTTGAGGCCGAGGCAAAGATTGATGATGCAGAGGTTCATTTCCTGACGGTAATACCTTCGCTGCCCTACTATGCCTCTCTGGGTTTAGCGTATTCCGCAGAATTACCGGCAATGGATGACCTGAAAGCGGAAGCTAAATCGCAACTGGAAGAGATAATTAAAAAATTCAAGCTGCCGACTGACAGAGTGCATGTTCATGTTGAAGAAGGTTCGCCAAAAGACCGCATTCTGGAAATGGCGAAAAAGATCCCTGCTCATATGATCATCATTGCCTCCCATCGACCGGATATCACCACCTACCTGCTCGGTTCTAACGCCGCCGCCGTCGTGCGTCATGCAGAGTGCTCCGTGCTGGTCGTGCGCTAAAAACTAACGCCCGCACGTCGCTGCGGGCTTTTTGATTCATTTCGCAAATGTGCTGACATTTTCCCCTCTAATCCGTACCATACACGCCACAGTTTTTATATCAGATTTCTTATGCTGGACATTCCGGCATGACGCATACTCTTCTGATGCCATATAACGAATTGAGTCGCTTTTAAATGTCGCAAAATCAAGAAATTAGTAAGAAAGAACAATACAACCTGAACAAGTAAGGGCAAAAATCACAACTATCTGACTCATAAGTGTTTTACTTATTTTTCAATGTGTTAAACATCATCAGCGAGAACAATAAACTACGATAATCCACTCTTTTTTTGCCCCTTTTTTGCCCCTTTTGCAGCGTTTTGCCCCATTTTTGCCACCGAAAAAATTCTAAGAATTCTCATTCTGTGGCCTGTGAGTTGGCCCATGATTTCTTTCCCAGAGAATCAGTTCCGGCTGTAAATCCACTAACGGAATTTCACCAGCCAACCACAATACATTCTCGCATACAGCGTAGCGTGGTTCTCTTTACGATTTAAAGCTGTGCTGGTGAATTATGAGCAATTCGAATCCATGCATAACGTGTGGTGCCTGTTGTGCATTTTTCCTCGTCTCTTTTACCGGGCTGAAATCGATGATGCTGGCTGTACCATCCCCGTTAGGTTCACAGAGCACATATCCCCTTATCTCCGAAGCATAAGCGGTACGAATCAGGGAAACCCAAGATGTATTGCCCTGGCCAACCGCTCTAGGAAAAAACGCTTACTTCACAATATATAAAAATCGCTCATCTTCATGCAGTGAATTCGCGATGCCTGGTCTGAATGGAGAAGTAAAGGAGGAGTGAGATCGAGCCAGAGCCAAGCTGGACTTCCCCCAATTTAAACCCTTTTTCAGTCTGAAACAAAGTTACATGACTTCGCATCAAAATAGTACGCTCTAACAAAAAATGTCAGATGTCTGCAGGCTTGTTAGTTCGGCTAAAAAATATAAATCGAGTTCAACATGACATGACCAACAACGCAATAAAAGATATCGGACTCACCGCAAATAGGTACAATCGAAGTCTGCTCTTCCTCTACATATGCCATACACAGAGCATAATTTCACACTAATTATCAGTATGAATACTGACCGCCTCAAATGGCTCTGTGACATACATCACAAATAATAACACATTAAAAATTTCACTCAAAATTCACTATATACACATTAAATTAGCAGGCATATTAATAACCAACAAACCATTCAAAAGTCATCTTTACAGAAAAAGATAATTTCAGCATCTATAACAAATGGTATACTGATTTAGAATAAGTTACCCTGAGACATATTTATTGATACACATGAATAAATATGCATTTTTTTTAGGTGGCAGCATGACTACTCGTACAGTACCTGTAAGTTTAAAAATATTTTCCATTATATTCATCTTTGTTTCATTTTTTCTCATGCAGTTACATGAGAAAAATTGGCTATACCTTACACAAACAACCCAAACCAACTATATTATCTTTATTGTAGGCCTGTTTTTTATAAACCTTATGATTTGTATATTTATGTTTTTATACTATACATCTCATCAAAAACAAATTGGCCTGCTGATTCTAGCCATTGCATTCCTGAACAATCTCTATTATTTTGTAGAGACAATAATTATTGTGCAAACACCAATATCTTCTGAATCCTTAATAATCCAGAAGGCAAATGACGTCGCAATATTTTACTTTTTCCGTCAAATAAGCTTTGTATTAATTTCCTGTGTTGCTATTTTTTCAAGCCATTCAAAAGAAATTTACACTTGTGCAAATAAAAAAAATATATTCGCAATACTATTTGCCATAATAATTCTTATTTTCATATCATTTACAGCCAAAATATTAAGTGGCGCGAATGAAAGCTACTCTATTAATAT
>NZ_JABWMT020000035.1:0-33705 GCF_013368915.2 Escherichia sp. 93.1518 | reverse complement strand
TTTGACATATTAGGGGCTATTCCATTTCATCGTCCAACAAAATGGGTGCAGTACATTGATAAAAAATCTCCAGGGGGCTTTCTGCTGTATACCATCCACAAAACGCTTTCGGCATACAGCCTCAAGCGTCCGCGGCTATTCTAACGACTTTCGTATCTGCAACAATCCTTTTATCGCACGGCTAATTCCTCTGGTTAGCTCTTATCGCCTGCAAATAAATTTTTAACCTTTCCGTTTGATTTAAATTCCAGAAATGGAGACTTTGTCATGTCTTACAATCGACAGCCTGTCGCAGAAGATCCTATGCAGATATGGGGCGCTGTTGGTGTCCTTCTTATCCTGCTGCTATTCGTCATATGGTTATTCTTGCCGGAAGTGGTTTACGCCAGCTGCCTGATTCTTCATACCTTATGGGGACTGGTCGACTGGGGACCATTTCATAACTATGCAGCACCACGATACAACCTGCTTGCCATGACCGGTAACAACGCCGCCAACATAAGCTATAGCCAGTGGGTTAACGTCATGGAGCAGACCATAGGTATTCTGTGGATGTACCTCTTACCTGTGACACTCTGGTGTTTGTGGGAATGGTATCAACATCCGGGGCAAAGCCGTTTCACCCGCAGACCAGTAGATATTACCCGACTGCCACACATCTTTGCTTCGTTGTCCCCTGCTATCGCTCCTGTACTGGCAGATGGTGATCCGGAAAAACTCTTTCATGGTGGTAAACGGCCTGAACGACGGGTTGCTCTCACCCCGGAAGCATTTGTCGAGCAGCATACTCTCATCACCAATATGCAGCTCGATGTTGCAGCTGCAAGACGATGTTTCATGGCCCAGTTGGGTAAACCTTTAACGTCCTGGAAAGACATGGCACCACATGAAAAAGCGCTCTTTGCCATATTTGGCCTTCAGTATTTCCTGGATGATCGTAAGGCAGCATTAAAGCTCATGGATACACTGAACCTCTCATGCAGAATTAAAAGCAAACGGGACAGCGGGAAATTCTGTACCCCTGTTTATTCACTGGCCAAATCAGCTTTCCAGAGAGTGATTAAAAGCAACGGAGCACAGCAATGGCTGAAACAACATCGCTACGTCCGCAGTGGGCTGGTCTGGCTGTATGCACATGACCTGCGGCTTACGCCACCCAACTGGATTTGGCTGAAAGGCGTGGACAGAACGCTCTTTTATGCATTACACCGCGCCAATACCACGAAAGGATTTATTGAAGGCGCTGGCGTGGTGGCCGTTGCACGTGCAGAGGCCGAAGCCATGCGTTTTGGCCTTCCCTGCCCTGACCCCTGTGTTGATGAAGCGGTGGAAGGCTTACGGCGGGATATGCTCAGTCTCGGTCTTATCTGGGATGAACCACAACCAGATCGCGACCGGAAACGCCGCATCCTGACCAACTGGTCCCTCACCGACGACATCCTGCCCCGTACACCTGCTACAGACAACGAATTCTGATTATCCGGAGAACTGAAAATGACAATCGAGTACTTTGCAACACGCATTGCAAAACATATTTCCGTGCAGGCAATCTGGCCGGATGGCAGGACAGAAATTATTGCCGTCCTTCCACGGGATACCCTGTCAGGGCTGGTAACACGAAATAATCAACTGATTCATATAGCCTTTGACGCCATGGGCACCCGTAACAGAGAAACCGTCCTGATTGATAAACAGGAGCATAACGCTGACCAGATACTTACAGCTATTGATTCCTGCCTGCGCCTTGAATACCTGATGGAACGCCGCTTCAGCAGAACACCTTTGTTCCGTGGCATAATCGCCAGCGTTGTGCTGTTCGTAATGGCAACGATTGGCTTCTCTCTGTTCCGCTATGTTGATCGTGTATTCTGGGACGATACAACGCCTGAAGCAGTACAGACAGCAGGTGAGCCACGACTGCTTCCCCCTCACCTGAATCACACTGTGCCATTAAATGAAGGCATTCAACTCCCGGTTCCCCCGAAAAAAGACGTCCAGGTACCGGAGAAAACAATCACAAGCAAAAATCCGGAAGCCGCAGCTGCGCGACATAATCTGGCTACTGTTCTGAAGCGGAACGCCGATCGGGGCATGTTTACCATCAACCTGTCATCCGGTCATGAACGAACCCTGTACGCATTTCTCGATCCTGCCTGTCCTAACTGCAGACTTCTGGAGCCGGCCTTAAAACGCCTGGCCAGCGACTTCAATGTCGTTATCTACCCGGTTTCAGTTATTGGTGGAGAGGAATCCACCGACCGTGTGGCACCACTGCTGTGTGAAAAAGATGCTCAGAAACGTGCTGCCGGCTGGCACCGACTGTATTCCGCAGATAACGGAATGATGACGCCATCAGAAGAAACAACGCCTGCAGATGAAACATGTCTGAAAGCAGCCAGAGCTGCGATTGATGTTAACAATGTCGCCTTCCGTAAGTTCGGATTTGCCGGTACCCCATGGGTGCTGTCCGACACGGGCTGGCATCTGCCTACTGGAATTCTGCAGGAAACTGGCACGCTTAATTTATTCCTGAAAACCACCGACAGCGAGTCTGGCCATGAGTGAACATCGCGTTAACCCCGAGCTTTTACACCGTACAGCCTGGGGAAATCCTGTCTGGAATGCACTCCAGAGTCTCAATATCTATGGCTTTTGCCTGGTGGCAAGTCTTGTGGCCAGTTTTATCTGGCCACTTGCATTACCGGCATGTCTGTTGTTCACACTGATAACAATGCTGGTATTTAGTCTGCAGCGATGGCGCTGCCCTCTTCGTATGCCCATGACGCTGGAATGTGCTGACCCGTCACAGGACAGAATGATTAAAAGAAGCCTTTTCAGCTTCTGGCCAACCCTGTTCCAGTATGAGGTCATCCTGGAGTCACCGGCCAGCGGCATATTTTATGTTGGTTATCAACGCGTCAGGGATATAGGTCGGGAGTTGTGGCTAAGTATGGACGATCTGACCCGCCATATAATGTTTTTCGCCACCACCGGTGGGGGTAAAACGGAAACCATCTTTGCCTGGGCGATTAACCCACTTTGCTGGGCAAGAGGATTCACCCTTGTCGATGGCAAGGCACAGAATGATACGGCAAGAACGATCTGGTATCTGGCCAGACGCTTTGGACGTGAAGACGATGTGGAAGTCATTAACTTCATGAACGGAGGAAAATCCCGCAGTGAAATCATTCTGAGTGGTGAAAAAACGCGTCCTCAGTCAAATACCTGGAATCCCTTCTGTTACAGCACTGAGGCATTCACAGCGGAGACAATGCAGTCAATGCTGCCCCAGAACGTCCAGGGGGGCGAGTGGCAGTCCCGGGCCATTGCCATGAATAAGGCACTGGTATTTGGTACTAAATTCTGGTGTGTGCGCGAAGGCAAAACAATGTCGCTGCAGATGCTCCGTGAACATATGACTCTCGAAGGGATGGCCAAACTTTACTGTCGTGGCCTCGATGATCAGTGGCCGGAAGAAGCTATCGCACCGTTACGTAACTACCTTCAGGACGTTCCCGGTTTCGACCTGTCGCTGGTCAGGACACCATCAGCCTGGACGGAAGAACCCAGAAAACAACATGCTTATCTCTCCGGGCAGTTTTCTGAAACTTTCAGCACATTCACGGAAGCATTCGGGGATATTTTTGCTGAAGATTCCGGTGATATCGATATCCGTGACAGCATTCACAGCGACAGGATTCTGATGGTAATGATCCCCGCTCTGGATACATCAGCGCATACAACGTCTGCTCTTGGACGAATGTTTATCACCCAGAAAAGTATGATTCTCGCCCGTGATTTGGGCTACCGCCTCGAAGGAACTGATTCCGATGCACTGGAAGTCAAAAAATATAAGGGGCGTTTCCCTTATCTGTGTTTCCTTGATGAAGTGGGGGCATACTATACGGACCGTATTGCTGTGGAAGCCACTCAGGTGCGTTCACTGGATTTTGCTCTGATTTTGATGGCACAGGACCAGGAACGTATAGAAGGACAGACAACAGCCACGAATACTGCAACACTGATGCAGAACACGGGGACAAAATTTGCCGGCAGGATTGTCAGCGAGGGTAGTACGGCCAGAACGCTGAAAAGCGCCGCCGGTGAAGAAGCCAGGGCGAGAATGAACAACCTGCAGCGTCAGGACGGCATATTTGGTGAATCATGGATTGACAGCCCACAAATCAGCATCCTGATGGAAAGCAAGATAAATGTTCAGGAGTTGATTGAACTTCATCCTGGCGAGTTCTTTTCTATTTTCCGGGGAGAAACCGTACCATCAGCATCATTCTTCATCCCTGACGATGAGAAAAGCTGCAGCAGCGATCCCGTTGTTATAAACAGGTATATCAGCGTGGATGCACCTCGCCTGGACCGTCTCCGCCGTCTTGTTCCCCGTACTACTCAACGTCGAATACCGTCACCGGAAAATGTCAGTGCCATCATTGGCGTCCTGACAGCAAACCCCTCCAGAAAAAGACGAAAAATTCGCACAGAGCCGCACACGATCGTGGATACATTCCAGCAACGCATTGCAGGACGTCAGGCGGCTATGGCAATGCTGGAAGAGTACGACACAGATATCAACGCACGTGAAAGTGCCTTGTGGGAAACAGCGGTGAATACGCTTAAAACGACCACACGGGAAGAGCGACGAATTCGCTATATCACGCTGAACAGACCAGAACTACCTGAAACAAAAGAGGAAAATCAGATATCAGTGAGAGCAGAAAGAGCAGGTATAAACCTGTTAACGCTTCCACAGGACAATAACCACCCGACAGGGCGTCCTGTAAACGGGTTTCATCATAAAAAAACCAACCGTCCGGACTGGGACGGAATGTACTGAACAGTGGCCGCGCCGGATTCTGGCGCGGCCTTTTTTTTAACCTGGAGAAGGCGGTTCCCAGCGTTTATCCTGCTCCGGCGGAGGCAGTGATGCGTCATCGTTGCTGTTCGCCGCGATATAATCGCGGTAGTAGCGTTCACTTCCTTCACGGTGATGATCCACGTCCGGTCGCGTAATCCTGTAGTCTTCGTGACCGGTACGGCCTGTCACATTATGCCAGGCAACCATTTCAGCAAAGACCTGGTTAAATTGTTTGTCGTTTCCTTCTGGTTCAAAACCCATGCGTGGATCACGCCCGAATAATACCGGTGCAATCAAATCCAGTTTATCTGCCAGCGCATTGCGGTCATGGTGATTACGGAAAACAACCCTGTCACCATAATCCGTACAGACAAACTCTCCCGTCCGACGGTCACGGAAACGAACACTCCCGTTCTTCTGCAGACGGGCCTCGAGATCACCGGTATTACCGTATACCGGCGTTCCGCCCGGTTCACAAAGCACGACACAGCGGTCTGTCGTCGTTGTGCGTGACCTGTCTTTACGGCGATCGCGATAATCCCAGCCTCTCAGCTGCGATACAGCAGCCCTGTCTCCCTGAGCAGCCTGAATTTCGACCCACTGACGGTAAGAGGGTGGATACCACTTCCCGTCAGCAATAAGTTTCTGTCGCTCATCCCTGATGTCTTCTTTCAGCCTTATCAATGCCTGCATTCGCTGAACTTCTGCAATGTGATAATGCAGCTTACGTAATGCCGGATCATCGTACTGCGCACGAATGTGTGACTTCCGCAGACGGCATGCCTGATGAATTTCCCGACAACGTTCCCCATAACGCAGATCTGGTTTACGCCATTGTTCACGCCATGCCAGATAGCGGGCACGCAGGTCAGCACGGGCCTCAGCTCTGGCTTCACGTCGCTGCCGGCGCAGCATTGGGTCACGTTTACTGCTGACCCCGTACCTGTCACTGACAGCCAGCTCCGGGTTATAGCGACTTTCAGGTTGCACCCTGTCAAACAAATCTGCTGGGGCACTCACAAAAGGTCCGGCCTGTGGCTCTGCACGCCCCAGTGTCAGATCAGGATGAATGCTGCTGGCCTTCACCGGCGTTTGCTCATGATTAAAGGCATCAACGACAACAAGCCCGTGATGTTGTTTCTGTAGCATCAGTCCCTGTTGTGCAAACAGCTCATGACAACGCTGCCAGGTAAACTCACCCTGTGTGATCATTTCTTCAATCTGAGGGCTACAATGGCTGATGCTGTATCCCCACAGACTTTCTTTGTCAGAAAACAGTTCGCGTTTGATAGCCCCCTGCGGCCCCGTGCCTGTACGCATACGGTGCCATTCTTTATCGGTCGCAGGACAGCTCTCCATACGACGACCACGGAAGCGTTCTGTTGGCGTAACCTGGCGGAAAATATCTGTTGGTACAGGCTGCCAGCCACCATCGAGTTGATTCACATTGTCGAGCGTCAGCAGCGACCATACGCTGTCAGCACGAACGGGAGTCTGGTTATGATCATAACCGTCACAGATAACCAGGTGACCATGCTGAACACGCATCCATAATCCCGCTTCAGCCAGTGTGCGGTGAATAGCCTGGCAGTTTTCCAGCCGTCCTTCCCGTGCCATTTCCGGCAGACGTTCTCCAAGGTGACGACAGGCATACTGCTGCAGACTTTCTGTTTCAGCGATTTTTTCCGGGCGAACATCAGCGGCAATGAAGTCCGGATTATAGCGTCCTGGTGCTTCCACCTGGCTGAAAATGTCTTTTGGTACTGGCGTGTAGTCACCCATTTTTTTCATGAGTTTTTCTGCACACCAGGAGGGACCAAACGAGTCAAGCTGTACACCTTCCCTGTTGCGATCCCAGCCATCCATCACCAGAAATTTTCCGTCCATCTGAGACAGGTACAGACCATCTTCCGCAAGACGACGATGCAGGGATAACCAGTCATTTACAGGTTCACTGCGTAAACCAGCGACCGCTGTCTGCGCGACATACTCGCGAAAAGTTTGTTTTTTTCCGCGTGTCCAAGCGTTCTGGCGATCACGTTCAACGGCAGTTTTGCGAACGATACGATTTCCCGGCGCATGGACCCAGCAACCGTTATCCGGAGCAAAACCATGCTTCAGTTCAAGCTCACGGCAGGCACGGCTGAGTTTTTCCTGACTCCATGAAAGGCAATTCAGATAACCTGTAACCGGATGTACCCGGTTGACCGCAACGTGAACATGCAGGTTATCAGTATCGGTATGTACGGCAGAAACATACTGATGTTCACCCAGCCCGAGGGATTTCAGGGTATGGCGTACACTGTCATAAATCTGTTCCGGACGCGGGCTTTCATGGGCCTGCCAGGAAAGAATGTAGTGAAAAACAGGATCAGTATTATCTTTCGCATAGTGTGCCTGCTGTGCAATGTACTCCATATCTGCAGCAGCAGTTTCAAGCGATGTACAGTTGTGAAAACAGGTCACACCGTAAAAGTTAACCCATTCGCAGCCGTCCTTCATGACATCAACCAGCGCCACGAATGACTCATTTCGAAGGCGTGTCGCATAATCAACAAGACGACTGAAACGGCTCCGGTGCGGTTGTTCAGCCTGCGAAGAAGAAGATAAATTCAGTTCCTCATCGGTCATGTCATCCCGGACCGAGACGTAGGACACCAGGTCTTCGAACGAAGACTTGCCGTCCCTTCTCTTTTTCGGAATGACTGCATTCACCGGAGAATCCTCAACCTTCCATTAACTGTTTACGCAATGTATTTGTAAGTTCGGTTATGGCAACAAGCACTTCTGCGTATTCCTTGTCACCGGTTCTTTTTCCCTGAACAAACAGATGCTTCTGCATCCTTCCCAGTCTCATTAACTCCTTCAGAAAAGCATCATCTGTACGGGAGTTAATTCGCTTATTCAGTGCTGCATTTCGGATGTAAGCAGATACAGTAAGTCCGGAATCTTCAGCTTTTTTCCTGATGGTTTCATCCTCACCAGGAGAGAATCTGAGTGTCCTGACAACTGTCTTTTGCCGTACCTCACTTTTCTTTCTTACCGCACTATCACTCACTTCAGGCTCCTTACGGGGTGTCGGGGCGAAGCCCTGACCAGATGGTAATTGTAATAGCGTCGCGTGTGACGGTATTACAATTACACATCCTGTCCAGTTTTTCATGCCATTATAGCCTGTTATTTTTGTGCATCATAGTCTTATGCAGACGGCAGAGGCAGGGCGCAGCCCTGCCAGGAGGCAGTTTTTGATGATAAAATCAGGCTTCAACATTAAACGGAGAGAAAGTGCCAATGGCTTCTAAAAAATTTTACTCAGATGATGACATCCAGCTGGCAAAAGCTGCCTTATCGGAATTGCCGGACCTCACTGCTCAACGGAAAACATTGCGTGATTTTCTTGATGCCATTCGTGATGACATCATTGTCCTGGTAAGGACAAAGGGTTATACACTGGCAGATGTTCGTGACACGCTCAAAAATGCAGGATATGAAGTAGGAGAGAAGGCACTTCGTGACATTATTCGGGAAGCAGAATCGAAAAAATCATCCCGCCGTTCTTCCTCTAAAACAGCACCTAAAAAGACAGATTCAGCCAGGAAAGATGGCATCGATATGAACAACAATTGATGTGACAATGTCACATCATGTTCTGAGATTATGATGATTACAGAAAAAAAAGCCCCGGCATAAATACCAGGGCTTTTCTGTTTAATCAGACTCGTGGCGGCAATGCACCAGGATAATGCCGTGCAATAATATCATTCAGTTTTTCAACAAGGTCAGGACGCTTAAAGACAATGTGTACGGTCCCTTTCTGGTAGCCACGCACCGTAAAATATTCCCCTTCTAACAGCTTACCGACATTGTCGCCGTTCCCGAGAAACTCACCATACTGCGCCCCGATGCTGCTCCGGAAGTCAGGAACGTTGCGCCCCTCCAGCAGATAAAACGGACGTACCAGGTCATCCAGTGCCTCCCGTCCGCTGCAGTCCAGCGTCACACGCCCGTTACTCCAGCGGTACAGCATGTTTTCAATAATGATTCTCTTGCCCAGACGGCAGGGATTATTGGTTCTGTAATCCCATGACAGTTTCCTGTAGACATCAATCAGTCCCTGTTCAAATGTCTGCATCTTACTGGCATTCAGATGGCGAAAAGTTGCCAGCACATTGTCCAGGGTGATTTCAGGACAGGTGTCGCTCATCAGCTGGCTGTTCCACTCATCACGCTGGCATGAACTCATGAAGGTGTACATCCCCGTATCCGTCATCAGGCGGTCCCAGATTTTCCGGTCGGCAAGACGGGTGATATTCTTTTTTGCTTCTTCCGGTTTATCCATGCACCGAACGGAGTCAGTCACGCAGTCTTCAAACCCGTAGAGAAAAATGTCACCGGAAGCATCGAGCAGAATCCTGCGCGCTGTCGCCAGGCATTCCATCGCCTGCATGAACAGTGCAATACCTTCGTTACGCTGCGCGATGATGCGGTCGATAGCCACAGACGGAATAACATCTGTCGTGCCGGCAGTATTCAGGTCAGCAGTGGGTAAAGTCTGATTCATCACATTGTCTCCTCATCGTCACGACTGCCGGGTCAGCCAGGTCATTTCCCGGAGGAGCGAAGCTCCTTCTGCCGTCCGGGTCTTCGGGGATTTCCCCGCAGTGGACCTTTCCGACGGGGGACGCTCACCACGTCACGGGGCAGTTGTCCGGGGGCAGACGCAAAAGTTTTTGACGCCTGCGGCAAAAAGTTTTGTGGCTGGTACATCTCTCCCCTGGACGACTGAAACGGGATGTGGTCGTGTATGTATCCCCGGAAAGTCCGTCTGCGGAGAATGGGCCGCAGGGCGGCGGCAGGCAGGCAGAGAGAACTGCGCCATCAGGCGCAGTGGCCTTACACACCGTCAGGTGTGCAGGGAGCGCCGCATCCGGCGCGACCGGAGAAAACCGACGGCACAGCAATGGCATGTGGTGGTCACTGGTACACCACTCCCGCACAGGTGAAAACAGAGAAAACAGCACGACATCTACAATCAAAAAAAAGTGAAATTTCTTCACTTTTTCACACTTATTTTTCGCGCTGATTTGGTGATTATGATGATAAAATAAAGTGAAGTTTTTTCACTTTTTCAAAGGTGTTTTATGACCGGCTGGGAACTGCGAATCTGGCGAAAAAGCATGCTCTGGTCACGCGAAAAAGCGGCCAGAGAATTTGGCGTGACGCAGCGAACATGGCACGCCTGGGAAAATGCAGAACAGGTGGACGTCACCGTCTGGAGGACCACCCAGGCACTTTCAGTCCGTGACCTGCTGCCTCACATGCAGGGGATGCGCAAGGCAGATATCATCAGGCGTCTGGAAAATGAACTGGGGGAAACGGCAGAGGATGTGTGAGCGTGATTCACAGCCTGGCAGAATGCCAGGCTACTGCTCATCAGGAAACAGTTTTTTCAGTTCTTCACCGGAAAGTCCGGTTGCCTCCTGAATCCGTTCCGGCTGCCAGCCTATATCCCGAAGCCGGCAGGCTATTTCCCGCGCCACTTCAAGTGCCCCTTGTTTAAAACCTTGTTTAAAACCCTCGTCGAAACCTTTCTGTATAAGACGTTCTGCAAGCGTCATGCTGTTTGCTCTGCTCCTGCTGGATAAAAAGCCCGGCATTTTGCCGGGCCTTTTGGTTCTCATCAGTGAGTGATTTTCTTCAGTTCGTCATCGGAAAGCCCGGTAGCCTGCCTAATCTGCTCCGGCGTCATCCCCATTTTCTGAAGCTGGCACGCAATAGCCAGGGCTTTTTCAAGTGCACCTTCCATCCTGCCCTCCTGGCGACCTTTTTGCTCAAGACGTTCAGCGATAGTCATCAGTTTATCCTCATGCTGCGGCAGACGCTCAGCCAGCGCCCGCATAAATTCCGGTGATACAGAGTCCCCTGCGTTAACGATGTAATGAATCAGAACACGCACCTGCTCATCTGAAATTTCCACCATGACCTGCGGGAGTTTGTCCAGCAGCTCCATCATGTCACGATGGCGGATATGCTTCATCAGCAGCGTCAGTGCGGCCATCCGGCGATGATTCATGATTTCATTGTCATCAACGACAGTGATATCAACCAGCGGAAACGGCTTTGTGTATATTTTAGCCGCAAGCGCCGGATTCTCAAAACAGTCCAGCCAGTTCATGCTGTACGGGTACGGGCTGCGCTCACCGTGATAGAACAGCACAGGAATGACCAGTGGCAACGTTTTTTGCTGCTCGAGATGTCTCTGCATCGCCGCCACACTGTAGCGTAACATGCGAAAAGGCATGTACAGATTTTCGGTGCTCTGGTGCTCGATGAGCGTATACACATAACCATCTTCACCCCCGGTGGTTTTCACGCTCCAGAGGATATCGCTGGCGTACTGATGCAGGTCCGGCTCAACAAAGGTGGCGGGTTCCAGCTTCAGTGTGGACAGGTCGCACAACTGCCGGTACTCCGCAGGAAGATGCAGTTCCAGAAAATCCCTGGCGACGTCGGGGTTCGCCAGGAACGACCGGAACGCGGCATCATGCGGCGTGGGCGTCGTGGTGTTTTTCTTCTTACTCACGGTTCCTCCATCAAATCAGCAGCATCGCAGCAATCATCGCCCAAATCCCCACAACCGAGAGGACAGCAATTGCGTTCAAAACCATGACAACAATAGCCGCGTTCTGAGTCACGGCGTATTTCTTCAGCAATCTCTTCTGCGGAAAGGTAATCAAACTCCTCACGGGCCAGTTCCAGGACCAGTAGATGTTGTTCTGTCGGCAATGTGGCCACAAAATTATCAATAGCAGCACTCAAACGTCGCTGATATAGCTCATAAACAAGACCACAACGGGGCATTAGTTCTTCGGATAATAGTTCCAGTTTTGAGCGAATTCTGTCAGCGTTGAAAGTGACTTCATCAAAAGACATATGAAAGGCTTTGTCAGTATCAAAACAAGACTTCATTTTTATCTCCAGCCCTCCCGGGCCCTGAATGAAAGAGAATCTGTTTCCCTTTTCTGTTTTTTGTGGAGACACCATGCAACACAGACGTCGTGATGTTTTTCATCTTGCTCACGGTTCCTCCTGGTGAGATGTCTGATCGTATCCTGCCGCCTGCACGGGCAGACGGCAAAGGTTAATCAGTGGCAGACCCGCTCAATTTCAAGCGCGCGGAGCAGGTGGCCCCATTCGCTGACTTTCATGGCGGGGATACGTACCCGCTTCTGCTCACTGCAGCGTCTGGCGATATGACCGCTCATCGCCAGGACGTCCGGGTTAATCTCATCCTGTGCCAGCTCCTGACGTCTGAAGCGGGTATGGCGGTGCAGGGGTTTATTCTCCCGCAGGCACTCTTCACGCAGACGCTTTACATACTCGGCGGTTGCGAAGATAATTGATGGTCTCACAAATATTTCTCCTTATGTTGTTGATGACTGCCGCTCTTCCTGGCGGGGAAGTAACGGCGGAGAGAGGCAGGGTTTATCGCCCTGCCTTTTTTCATTTCGGACAGCGACGCAGTGCCAGCGCGAGCGCTTTCATCTTCCAGCCTTCCGGCGTGCGGTACATCACCTTCCAGTAGCCGTCGATGAACACATAATGGAAGCGCACCTCTTCAGTGCTTTCAGTGGCAATAGCCTCCCTGAAAGAACGGTACTCACGCGCCTCACTGTCCATCCGGAAACCACTGTCACGTCCGTAATAAGCCGTCACACCGTCCACCGGGTTCTGAAGCGTATGCCCGGCGGGTTTGTCGCAACGGGGACCGAGGCAACGGATATCACCGTGTTCAACCAGGGCTTCGGCCTGCTGACCAGTGGCATAGTGGGTATGCAGGATGCGACCGTTCCAGGTCGGCTCACCGTGCAGGTGGCAGTAAACAGTACGGAACACCCCGTCGCGGCAAAAAACGGAAATCGTGCTGCTGACTGTCATGAAAACGTCTCCTTCTGCTGAATCAGGTCGCCGGGCCGACCGGTTGCTCCCCGGAGGGGCGAAAGCCCCTTCTGCCGTCCACTTCTTCGGGGTTTCTCCCCGCAGTGGACCTTTCCGATGGGGCGTCCGTCACCACGTCACGGGGCAGCTGTCCGGGGGCGGACGCAAAATTTTTTGCCGGGTTTATGGCTAAAAATTTTGTGGACGGTATATCTTCCCCTGGACTGCTGAAACGGGATGTGGTTACTCCAGCCCCCGGAAAGTCCACAGCGGGAAACAGGCCGCAGGGGTGGCGGCGGAAGGGTTGACTGCGCCATCAGGCGCAGTTGCCTTACACACCGTAAGGTGTGCAGGGAGCGCCGTTTCCGGCGCGACAGGGGCGGCGCGACCGGAACGGTCGCTGCAAGCCTGGTTTTTCAGACATCGGACCGTAGCGGCAGCCCGAAACCGCGCCAGCGGGTTCGGCGGAGACTGGCGGGTGCGCAAGCAGCTGCCTGTCGTAGTCGGGCCTGACGACCGGATGCCGCCAGGCAGCCGGGAGCCGAAGGTGTCCCCGCCTCCGGAAGTCAGAACAACAGAAACGACATAACAGAAAAATGCCTCACACCATGACGGGCAGGAAGGGCAGCGCCGCAGGCGCGGCCCTCCTGCATTTCAGGCAGGCGTAAGCCTGCCAGGGTTTTCCGGCGGCCTGGCAGGCCATACCCCCGCCGGAGCGGGGGAGTAAATCACCGACGGAACACATGACCGTCAATAAAGGTGAAGGAGTCCAGGAATAAATCCCGCGCATACGCCTCATAGTCAAAATAAAGCGCCACCGTCTCCGGCACGTCAGCCAGCAGGCCGGTATCACTGGCGAACTCAACCGCAAAAGCCTCCTCACTGTCAGCCTCGCCCCACCAGGCATCGCGGAAGCTGTCAAAATCCGTCTCACCGGTATCATCCACCCAGAGACGATAAGCCTCTTCGCAGCCTTCATCCCGTGCCCGGCGGAAGCCTTCAACCCAGGCCCAGTTGATATGACATTCAGAGGCCATATTCCCCGGGAATCCCTCATAATCCTGAAACATCAGTTCAGGATCGGCTTCATCCTGGTGAAGAGCACGGCAGGCGGCGAAAAAGTCGCGCTCATCATCAAACGTGGTCAGGTCAAACCAGCGTCCGGCGATGCTTCCACAGTTGTATTTGTGCCAGGTTCCAACGTATACAGCAGGTGCAACAACAGACATTCCCGAATCCTCCATAGTCACATGTTCTGCGACACCGGGCGGTGCCGTGCCTCCATAAAAGCCGGGCGATAAGGCGGGGATGCAGGGGCGCAAGGGAAGCCGCAGCCTGACGCACACGGCTGACGGGAGTTGGAGGGTGAGACCGCGAAATCTGAGCGGGTGAACGACCGGAAAATCACGGCAGACGGGAAGGAGGGACCGGGTGACCGCAGCGGCGAAGCGTACCCTTGCATCCCTGCCAGCCCGGCTAAGATGGAGGCACGGCACAGCCCGCACACGACGCTGAGGCCACAGAGCTGAAAACCCACAAGGCCATGCCCCGCATGGCCGGGTAAAAGCGGAGCCGCCGGCGACTTCCTTATTCCGGCGAGTGCAGAGGACACGCCGCATGACCTCCAGACCACCCCTGATATGAAACGATCATGATCGGCGTGTCCCTGCGTAAAATATACATGCCTGGTTCACCGGAGAATATCTGTGATATCCACAAGTTTTCTGTCGCGCAGCCAGTCCTGCGCTTCACGCACCACACAACTGTCCGGTTTCACCGCTTTCAGCGATGATGCCAGTCGCTTGATCAACATCACCAGTTCCCGTGTCTGTATGTCCGGCATTGTCTCCGGCGGAGCAGGGGGACTCTCATTTCCGACGCTCATCCCATGCGCTTCCAGTGTGGCACGGACAAACCAGGCGGCATCGACCAGTTGCTGTCGAATCCAGGCCAGATCGGCATTTCTGTCACGGGCTGCCATTCGCTCGCCCGACAGCACCTTGCTGATATGTCTGCGCACCAGATTATCCAGGAGTGCCTGCGCTTCTTCCGGTGAAAAGCCACCTGGTATCTCTGTGCGCAACAGCCCTTTCCTGTACAGTAGCTGCAGCAGATCAACCTGCGACCGCACAGCAACTATCAGTACATAACGGACAACATTCGCACTGGCAGTGGTTTCTGTATCATTCAGCAGTTCTTCCGGATCGTTCCCCCGGTGTTGCAGAGCAACGGCAACAGAGGTCGCATCCACGCGGGAACCTGGTATTTTTCGTCTGATTTCATCATATTACGTTCTCCAGCTTGTTCGGGATCATCCACTGCTCAAGTGCACGTACCTGTACCGGTGCACCACGACCGGCCTCACCGACTTCAAAAATCAGCCGCCAGAGTGGTTCCTCCTGCCAGAAAAACCGGTCAAATGATGACAGTGATGGAAAACGCCCGCACCACCCCCAGAAAATCGTTTCCAGATCATGCTCCTCAACAACACCAGACCAGCGGGACAACCAGCTTCCGACCGTGGCGGGAGTATGAAACGCAAGGTCAATCTGCGCCTGAGCAAAACATGTCTGGTATTCCAGTTCCCGTCGTTCTGCCTCACGTTCCCGCTGGCGGCTGTATTTCTGCTCTGTCAGCGTGGTTTTCTGACGACGACGCTCACCTTCACGAAAAGGCACGGACGGGAACAGACGGTGCCCCGCATCGGATGGCAGGGGAAGAACACAGACTTCCCCAAAACTTTCAATCAGTTTATCCACGGCAGCCAGCCACAGGAGACGGTTGCCATGAAATTCCTCCTTCGTCAGCGCAGGGGCAAAAAAGCGGAGATCGGTCAGCGAAATCCGGCGACTGCCATTCAGGCAGCGAAAGAAAGCGGTGGCATAAGGCCATGCTGAAAGTGTGCGTCCCTGACGACGACGTTGTTCTGTGACAGCCACCGCCTGCATGGCGGCCTGTTGTTCTGCGCTGAGGGGGATCAGTGCCCGTGAACGTGCGCTCATGCCTGACCTCCTTCTGCCATCAGGATATGGATGATGTCGTTAACACTGTATCCCTGCGCATCCAGTGTCGCGGCAAGCGCCAGCGTGTGACTGATCGCGACAGGCGTGAAGATATGTTGCACCTGAACGACGGCGAAAGGCTGTCCACCACAATTCACCAGAACCAGCATCCAGAGCTGAGAGACGTCTCCCGGCGAACATAATGCCAGGTGGAAACGTTCGTGGGCTGGCGTGAAACGAACCTGGACGGGGAAAAAGCCCCCGAACTCGCTGCCATACTCTCCGTTCATCATCCAGTTAGCCGGTGCGTCCACTTCACGCATCACCTCGTGAGTGAGATTACGGCGCATATCGCTTCCCGCAGCACGGATTTCTTCATATTCCTGGGCATTCATGGACTGCAGGGCATTCAGTGTCAGTTCGGTATTCATCATCGTATTTCTCCCTCTGCCGCCCCGTCTCCGGCGGGGCGGTGTGGTTGTTCATCAGGCGGCATCAGCCAGGTTATCGGCGCGTTCAGTGGCATCCGTCTGTGGACGTGGTGAACACATCCAGCCAGGCACCCAGCGGTTGTCTTTCATATGGAACTCTGCATGTTCAGCGGCATCGCCTTTCTTCATCTTCTCTGCGTCCCGTGCGGCACCGGACAGTCCGGCATCATTCAGGGCTGCGATAATCTGCGGCTTTTTCAGGTGTCCGAAGAAGTTTGCTTTCGTCGGCTGCCACCAGTCGCGCATGTGAAAACCGATGGCGCTCTCCAGCGAGTCCAGCGGACTGCGTGACGTGCGACCACACTCGCGGGTCTGGACACCGTTAAGGCTGCATGCGGTGCAGAAACTGAGCAGGGATAACAGCACCTCCTGACTGAGTGACAGGAACGTCGTCATGTCCCGTGACCATCCCTCCGGTAACAGGGCCGCAAGACGGGCTTTTTCTGCCATCAGCGCCAGGAATGCGGCACCTTCCTTCCCTGACGGCGCATCGCTGGTCAGCGAATAATGTTTACATTCCAGGCTGATTTGTGCTGGTTTACTGTACGCTCCGCTGCCAAACACATTCAGGCAGAGCGTCCATGCCAGCAGTGCCAGAGATTTGTCCGGCTGCTGCATGAGTGCCGCCTGGACTGCCAGCGTGCGCTCTGAGGACATTTTCGTCAGCAACGGCAGGCTGATTTCCTCCACTGACGCTTTCTCCTGCACCTGTTCAGTGCGGTCAGCGTCGTCAGTCGCGTCATCTTCACTGCGCAACTGCACACCACGCTGGACACATACGTTTCCATAACGCCAGGACACCACCACACCGCTTCCGGCACGCATCTCCGGCGTCCACGCTCTGACCTTCGCCATGCAGCGCATCAGCTTCATTTCTGCTTCCAGCAGGTCAGATTCCTCACACTGGTTTTCCAGCGCGTCGTAACGAGCCATCAGTTCGTTCAGACGTTCGTCTTCCGCCTCCGTCAGCACCGCTTCCGGCTCCGGCAGACAGCGGTATATTCCGGCATCCTCACGGCACTCACCGACAGGCTCCATGCGTCCGGCGCACCATCCCCAGCCTTCGGCTTCCCGAAGGAACTCTGCGACAGCCTGGAGTTTTTCCAGCAGGGCGGCATCGAGCGCCACGCGGTCGACATAACCGTCCCCGTCATCGCTGAACAAATCGGTGCGCAGTTCGTCTGGCGAGAAGGCATCAGCCCCCACGAAGCGGAATTTACTGTTCCCCGCCACCGCCACTTCACTTTCGGTAATCAGGTTGCGGATAACCCGCACATCCGGTTTACCGCCCCATCCTGACTGGCAGGCGGCTTCAAACACCTGTACCTGACGCTCGGTGTCGTTCTCCAGCGCCAGCGCCTGACAGTGTTCGGTGGTGATGCGGTCTTCTGCCAGCGCATCAAGGATGACGGGTGCAAGGTCTGCCAGTTTCAGCATTCGCTGAACGTGGCGGGGTGAATAGCCCAGCAAATCACCGATTTGTGCAGGTGTTTTGCCTTCCTGCGCCATTGCGCGGAATCCGGCAATCTGTTCGGCAGGGTGCATATCCCGACGCTGACCGTTCTCGGTCATCGATGCAGCCGTCGCCAGCTCCTGCGGAATGACCTTCACGCGTACAGGCCAGTCAGCCGGAATGATGCCACGCTCTGCCAGCATGTTGAGTGCAGCCAGTCGGCGACCACCTGCGGCGACACCGTAAGGGTCACCAGGCAGGGCATGAACAACCAGATTCTGCAGCAGGCCAACGCCCTTAATGGACTCAGCCAGTTCGCTGACGGACTCCGCAGAATACGGCACCGTGCGCACATTCAGCGGTGATTTAATCAGTGAGGCCAGCGGCACGCTCACTTCCTCCGTCTGCGCCAGCAGGGCAGACAGGACTGTTTCCTGCGTTTTTGCATATTTACGGCTTGCTTTGCGGGTGGTTTCTGGTTCACACTTCGTTACAGGCATAATCATCCCCTTATAATTGCTTATGTCCTGCCGGACGTTCGCGCGTCCGGCACCTCTCTTACTTAAGAATCCCGAAATCCCTGATGTACCGGTTCATCCAGTACCCGGCACCGTCCTCAAAATTCCAGGAGCGCCAGATCAACGTGCCATCCTGACGGACAACCAGGCGAAAATGCGTTCCCTGATCATCCTCGATAAAGACATTCAGGTACTGTGCGGCAACGGCTTCAGCCTGTTCGCGGGTAAAGGAGCCGTCAGGCAGTCCCTGAAGTATTCTGAAATATTCGCTCATCCTCATATCTCCGGTGATGCCCCGCGCAGGGCGGGGCGGTTATCACAGTCAGGCCAGTCAGAACGGGATATCGTCTGAAAACCCGTAATCGTCACCCTCCTGCGGTTGCGGCTGAGGCTCCGGCTGCACGGCCTTACGTCCACGGCCTTTCGTTTTTGCGCCACCTTTTTTCGTCGCGTCAGCACTCTGTGGCTGACCATTCTGCTGAGGCTTCGGTTGCGCCTGAGCGTTCTGCTGTGGTGCACTCCCCAGCATCTGCATGGTGCCCGTGGTCTTAACAAGAATTTCAGTGATGTAGCGGGTGATGCCGTTGTCGTCCCAGCTACGGGTACGGAGTTGCCCCTCGATGTAGACCTGCGCGCCCTTGCGCAGATACTCACCTGCCACTTCCGCGAGCTTGCCGAACAGCACAACACGGTGCCATTCCGTCTGCTCCCGCATCTCCCCCGTCTGTTTGTCGCGCCAGCTTTCTGACGTGGCCACCTGCAGGTTTGCCACTGCGCCACCGTTGGGGATGTAACGAACCTCCGGATCATTGCCCAGACGCCCGACGAGGATGACCTTGTTGATACCACGTGCACTCATGAGAACCTCCTGACTGAAAGATGTGAGATAAACCGGATACCGGCGACGGGACGTTCATGTGCCCCTTCAGAGGAGCGAAAGCTCCTCCTGCCGTCCACTTCACAGGGGTTTCTCCCCGCAGTGGACCTTTCCGATGGGGGCCCGTTTACCGCCTCACGGGACAGCTGTCCGGGGGCGGACGCAAAATTTTTTGCCGGGTTCATGGCTAAAAATTTTGTGGCCGGTGCATCTCACCCTGGACAGATGGAACGGGAGGGGGTTACGTCTGCCCCCCGGAAAGTCCACAGCGGGAAACAGGCCGCAGAGGTGGCGGCAGGAGGGAGGACTGCTGCGCCATCAGGCGCAGTTTCCTCACACACCGTCAGGTGTGCAGGGAGCGCAGGTCACGGCGCGACAGAGGCGGCGCGACCGTAACGGTCGCTGCAAGCCCGTTTTTTCACGCATCGGACCGTAGCGACAGCCCGAAACCGCGCCAGCGGGTTCGGCGGAGACTGGCGGGTGCGCCAGCAGCTGCCTGTCGGAGTCGGGCCTGACGACCGGATGCCGCCAGGCAGCCGGGAGCCGAAGTGGGCGCAACAAAAAACAGCCAGAAACAGTGACAGTGTCACGGAATATCACACCTGTTCCTGGCATACAGCCATACACTACCTTCTGACCGGAAAGCCGGGCCGGCAGCGCCGCAGGCGCTGCACCCTGCGTTTCCGGCAGGCGTCAGCCTGCCAGGGGTTTTCGCGCGGGCTGACAGGCGGCCTCCACCGCCTGCCCCTGTATCACCTGTTTCTGCTGCCCTGAAGGATATAGTGACCGCCCAGGAAAACAGCCTGTTGATTCGCCACAAAATCGCAGATTTCATCAACAATCTGCGCGGTGGTGAGCGGTTTCTGCCCCATTTCACGACGCCGCGCATTAATCACGGCCCTGTAATTACGCAGAATTTCGCGGGTTTCTGTGCTGATATTCATGACATGTGCTCCCCGTCCAGCGCCTGTAACACAACGTCCATTGCTTCGCGTTCCTCCCTGACGAACGCATCACCGTCACCCCCGTTCTCACTCCCGACGGCATACAGGCGCTTCATTTCACTGCCTGCCAGCGCCATCACTTTTTCCAGCATCACCGCCGGAACTGTCACCTGACGGCTGGCGCGCTTTTCTTCCATCAGCTCACGAACAACGTCGTGAACAATGCTGACATCCGCACCATGCTCAAAGGCATCGTCCAGCCGCTGCATGACGGTTTCCAGCTCATCGTCTGTCAGACTCCAGTCCTGGGCTATGTAACGCACATCCCCACGAGTCAGCACCACGGCAAAAACGCATTCACTGTCCGGCACGTCTGTATCCAGTACATCGCGGATAATTTCTTTAACAGTACAGTACATGTTCTCGTCTCCTTTACAGGGGCGGCATTGCCGCCCCGTCCGTTAATCAGTCCAGCGCCGCGTAAATCGCGTTACATTCGGGGTGAAATTCGATGTGGCTCCACAACTGCGCATCGCGCATCCTGTACAGGTGAGTCAGTCCTGCATCCCCGCTGTCGTGGTACAGCCACAACTGGCGGTTAATCACAAGGGAAGTGAGAATGATTCCTGCGGCATCAGCACTCACGGTACGGTCAAACCAGTTTTCACCGTTAACCAGATGAAAACGGTCGCCATCCGGCATCATGTAACCGCCACCGTCCGGCAGGCGGATGAAGTGCCAGAATCCGCCTTCATATTCCGGCATCATTTTTTTCGCCAGCGCGCACACAGACGCTTCGACATACAGAAAATCCTGGCCAAACAGGTAAGGCAGAAAAAACAGACGGTCGCACTCTTCAACATTCAGAGTGACAGGTTTCGCATATTGCATGATGTTTTCCTCCGTTGTTCACATATTCCGCGACACCGGGCGGTGCCGTGCCTCCATAAAAGCCGGGCGAACAGGCGGGGATGCAGGGGCGCAAGGGAAGCCGCAGCCTGACGCACACGGCTGACGGGAGTTGGAGGGTGAGACCGCGAAATCTGAGCGGGTGAACGACCGGAAAATCACGGCAGACGGGAAGGAGGGACCGGGTGACCGCAGCGGCGAAGCGTACCCTTGCATCAACGCCAGCCCGGCTAAGATGGAGGCACGGCACAGCCCGCACCCGACGCTGAGGCCACATAACTGAAAAACCACAAGGCCATGCCCTGCATGGCCGGGTAAAGCGGAGCCGGCGGCGACTTCCTTTGTGCTCTGTCCGGGGACCGGCAGGAAAAAGGCGGGGATTTACCCCGCCAGTGTCATCATTTCCGGATTTTTGCCAGGGCATCCGCCATGCTGCGGATTTCGGTCCGGGCTTCCCGGACCACCTCCCGCAGAACACCACGGTCAAACCAGCGGCGGGGCGGTTCATCGGGTATACGCAGCACATCGCAGGCCAGCCCACTGGACAGGATATGCTCAATACAATCGCTGACCAGGTACATTTCCACCGACGAAAAACGTGCTCCCCGGTTCACGATGGCATCGAGCACCACGGGCAGGTTTTCGTCATCTTCATCGAGCCAGCAGGGGTGATCGCTTTCCTTCACGACCAGGCGAAAGCGGCGCGTCTGGCGGGTCAGCAACGTCTGACCGGTGGTGGTCAGTGCCGCACGGATACGCCGCGCATCTTCTGCCACCTGGTAACAGATGCTTCGTACCGCATCGTGCACCGCATCAAGAACAGCCCTGATTTCGTCTTCGGTCAGCCATTCTCCGGCATACGGGAAAGACACCTGCGTTCCGTCTGCCGGAAGTACCGGCAGCGACTGCCACTGACTGCCGGACAGTACCAGTTCCGCCCCGGTTCCGGTCAGTCTCTGAATGGCGGAGGCCAGGAGCGGCGGCAGTACGCCGCCGTGACGGTTGATAAGTAACGTCGCCAGCCGGGGCGCATCCAGCCGCACGTAAATGCTGATCCAGCCCGGATACTTCGGGTTACGCTGGTCAACATCCGTTTCTTCCGGCCAGCCCTGCGCCAGCAACAGGTTGCTGGCGTGGCGATAAATCAGTGCATTCAGCGTTTCATTCATAATTCATGAACTCCCTGTATCGCCGCCCGGAGGCGGCGATAACATCAGTCGTTTTCGTGTGTGTTGTTTTTCAGCAGGGTGCGGGCCTGATTAATCACCGCCTGACGGCGGGTGACGCATTCCGGGACGGCGAGGCCATGATCCCGGGCGGCCCATTCACGTTTCCACAATGCCTGTTCAGCGGTCTGAATCAGGGACGCCAGCAGTTCAGCAGGGACGGTCACCTGGCGGTTTTCGCTCACGTTATTGATGATCTCCATCGCCACGCCGGAAGAAATACCGGATTCAGTCCGCTGGTCTTCCGGGATGTCCTCCAGGCGTGCCAGGACGGTTCTGATTTCATGATCGGACAGGGAAATATCCATTCCGTCAGCGAGGGCCTGAATCTCTTCCGGGGACCAGATAACCAGCATCAGCGGCATGTCTCCCGGATACTTTACTGCCAGCTCCCGGCACAGCGTTTCGCATGTTCCGTACATTCTCGTCTCCTTCTCAATCTTTAAAGCACGCATCCAGTTCCAGAATTTCGGTATATGCCTCCATCAGGAGGCGGTTTGCGCGAAACAGCGTCTGACGCACCAGACGTTCCGGCAGGGTGTCGGCATTAAAGCTGTACCGCTGCTCCATCTCATTCATGGTTGTACGCAGGTCGCACATGGCATTGGCCACCTCCGCCACTTCGGCGCGAAGTTTTTCGTGTCCGGCATAGTTCATTTACGCAGCCTCCGGCATAAACCAGTCATCATTCGCGGCCCCCTGCTGCATGGCCCGTTGTACGGCGGCAAGGCGTTGCTGCCCGGCACGGTGATACTGCTCAAGCAGCTCGATACCGATATACCGGCGTCCGGACTGGAGGGCGGCCACGCAGGTTGAGCCGCTGCCTGCAAACGGGTCCAGCACAATTGCGTTCGGGTGTGTGAAGCTCTCAATCAGCGGTTGCAGGCTGGTAACGGGCTTTTCCGTCGGGTGATGACGATTGCCTGAATATTTCCAGCCCAGCACGTCCGGCAGCGGGTTTTGTGGCAGACGTGGACGGCCTTTTGCCAGGATGTAGGCGCATTCGTGGCGATAGCCCACATATGCGGCCTTCGATGTGTAGTTTTTGGTGAAGACCAGGTGACCAACAACGCTGAATCCCGCATTTTTCCAGGCAGACATAAAACGATCGACGCGATTCCAGCCATAGAAGCTCACCATTAACGCGTCTTTTTTGAGTACGCGGTACATATCATTACAGGCCGGTTGCAGCCATTCATCGGTTTTATCGCCGGCAATGGTACGCCCCTGACGGTCACGAAAACCGACGAGGTACGGCGGGTCGGTGAGGATGAAATCAATGGCGTTATCAGGGATACGGGCCATAACATCGATGCAGTTACCGAGGACAAAACGGGACATACCAAACTCCTTCTCTTACAGAGGGCACCGGGAGGGCACCCCTGTGGTGCCCGTTCCCCGCTGCCTGTGGGCTGTTCACCGCGTCCGGTAACGGGTCAGGCCGACCGTGGAATACCGCAGCCGTCGTCTTTCTGACGGCAAGGTTATGCCGCGAAAGCGGCTTGAAGGGCGTTCATCAGAAAAGGGCGACGGGCTGGCGTACACTGTCACCGACGCCAGCCGGGAGCGGTAAAAGCGCCCGTCCCGTGCCCGCCGGACGCGGGACACTGACCACAGGCAGCGTTTATGCCGCGCCGCGTCAGCCGGCGCAGTAAAAAGAGGAGCACGGCGACATCCTTTGTCGGAAAAGAAACGGGCGGTTTCCCGCCCGTCTCCGTCATACTTCATCCGCCATAATGCGCCACATTGTCGACTATCCACGCAGGTCCGGTGACTTCCGGCAGCTCATCGTCATCTGTCGGGGAAGACCATTCCAGTTCCCCCCACAGCACATCAACGAGCTCTCCGCGCTCATACAACTGCCAGCCACAGAAATCACAGCCCTGTTCGGCATACCAGTGCTCCAGCGTGCAGCTGAAACGGCGGCTTAATTCTGCAATAACGTCGCTTTCCGGCTGACACCACGGCGTGTCGAAATCAACCTGAATGAAGTTGTCTCCCTGACTACTGATATTCAGGTCATACCCACAAGGCCACTTCACGCCATACCGTTCTGTATACCAGTGATATGCAGAAGGAACACCGTTCAGAACACCACCGTTAAAGCCGTTCACTTCAACATCCAGGCGGGTCGGCAGAACCGTCAGCAGGTCAAACGGCATGGTTTTTTCCGGCACTACGTTGTCACACAGACGGTTCCACCACACCGATACATCCTCGCTACCCCAGATGTCACACCAGTCACCTCTTTTTGCGGTGAAATGCACAGTGATGGTTTCCCTGACATCATCCGGTAATCCTTTCCAGCGACGCCGGCCAATACCGCTCTGCAGCCAGAGTTCATGCAGCATCAGGCAGTTTTGCTCATCCAGCAGTACACCGTTCTGCAGGTGTGTCAGCCAGCGGGTGAACGCGATATTTTCCGTCGATACAGCACCACGTCCGGCAGCCGTCACTCCGGGGCACTGCTCAGAGCGGATATTTTCAGTGATCTGCAGAAGTCCGGCACTTCCGGCCAGAAACAGCTGAATACCTTCATTTGTGGCGCGGCGATAAAGCGGTGTGACTGCACCGCTGGCCAGTCGTTTAATCTCAGCGATCTGTGCCGGTTCACCAGAAAAATACATACGATTCGAGCACCAGTTTGGCATGGGAATTCTCCTCTCACATGCGGCCTCCATCAGGCCGTGCCGCACCTGTAACCGGGCGACCGCATACGAATGCAGGTGCGGCCCCGAAGCCGCAGCGCGTGGAGGAGGAACGACGAAACGTGACCGGGTGAGGAGGCCGGCGACAGCGACACACTTGCATCGGATGCAGCCCGGTTAACGTGCCGGCACGGCCTGGGTAACCAGGTATTTTATTCACAGAACCGTGCGCAAAATGCTGTGGATAAGCTGGACACAGCAGTCCACAGCAGGCATACAGCCACACTCTCAGAGAATTGAGCGTTTTTTAGTCACAACAATGACATTTGACTGTGTGTGGATTCAGTTATTAGAATACTGTATATGCATACAGCAAAAGAAAAGGGAGATGAGAACATGATCCGCATTGAAATTCTTTTCGACCGCCAGAGCACAAAAAACCTCAAATCAGGCACACTTCAGGCGCTACAGAATGAAATCGAACAACGTCTGAAACCACACTACCCGGAAATCTGGCTGCGTATAGACCAGGGCAGCGCCCCGTCTGTATCTGTCACAGGAGCCCGCAACGACAAGGATAAAGAACGTATCCTGTCTCTGCTGGAAGAAATCTGGCAGGACGACAGCTGGCTGCCTGCAGCATGAGTACCGTTTATCACCGTCCGGCTGACCCTTCAGGCGATGACAGTTACGTGCGACCGTTGTTTGCCGATCGTTGCCAGGCCGGTTTTCCTTCGCCTGCCACTGATTATGCTGAGCAGGAACTGGATCTGAACAGCTATTGCATCAGCAGACCTGCAGCCACCTTCTTTCTGCGCGCCAGCGGTGAATCGATGAACCAGGCTGGCGTGCAGAATGGTGATCTGCTGGTAGTGGACAGGGCCGAAAAACCACAACACGGGGACATCGTTATCGCTGAGATCGACGGTGAGTTCACCGTCAAACGACTGCTGTTGCGCCCACGCCCGGCACTGGAGCCGGTTTCAGACAGCCCGGAGTTCCGCACACTGTATCCGGAAAACATCTGTATTTTTGGTGTTGTCACTCACGTGATACACAGGACGCGGGAGTTACGCTGATGTTTGCACTGGCTGATATCAACAGTTTCTACGCCTCATGTGAAAAAGTTTTCCGCCCGGACCTTCGCAACGAACCGGTCATCGTACTCAGCAATAACGATGGCTGTGTGATCGCGCGCAGCCCGGAGGCAAAAGCCCTTGGCATTAGAATGGGGCAGCCCTGGTTTCAGGTGAGACAGATGCGCCTGGAGAAGAAAATACATGTATTTTCCAGCAATTATGCGCTGTACCACAGCATGAGCCAACGGGTTATGGCTGTTCTGGAGTCGCTTTCTCCCGCAGTTGAGCCCTACTCAATTGATGAAATGTTCATTGATTTGCGGGGGATAAATCATTGCATCTCTCCGGAGGTTTTTGGTCATCAGCTCAGGGAACAGGTAAAGAGCTGGACAGGACTCACCATGGGGGTGGGCATTGCGCCTACAAAAACGCTGGCTAAAAGTGCACAGTGGGCAACAAAGCAATGGCCACAGTTTTCCGGTGTGGTCGCGCTGACGGCAGAAAACCGTAATCGGATCTTGAAGCTACTGGGGCTGCAGCCAGTTGGTGAGGTCTGGGGAGTAGGACGCAGACTGACGGAAAAGCTGAATGCGCTGGGTATTAACACAGCACTGCAGCTGGCGCAGGCTAACACGGCATTCATCCGGAAAAACTTCAGCGTCATTCTTGAGCGTACGGTACGCGAACTCAACGGCGAGTCCTGCATATCCCTGGAAGAAGCACCACCGGCAAAACAGCAGATTGTCTGTAGTCGCAGTTTTGGTGAACGAATCACAGACAAAGATGCCATGCACCAGGCTGTTGTTCAGTATGCAGAGCGGGCCGCAGAGAAACTACGTGGGGAGCGTCAGTATTGCCGGCAGGTGACGACATTTGTACGGACATCCCCCTTTGCAGTAAAAGAACCCTGTTACAGCAATGCCGCTGTGGAAAAGCTTCCATTACCCACACAGGACAGCCGGGACATTATTGCCGCAGCATGCAGAGCGTTAAACCATGTCTGGCGTGAAGGGTACCGCTATATGAAGGCAGGAGTCATGCTGGCTGATTTCACACCATCGGGTATAGCGCAGCCGGGATTATTTGATGAGATCCAGCCCCGTAAAAACAGCGAAAAGTTAATGAAAACACTCGATGAACTGAACCAGTCTGGAAAAGGGAAAGTGTGGTTTGCGGGGCGAGGAACCGCCCCTGAATGGCAAATGAAACGGGAAATGCTCTCGCCTTCGTATACAACACAATGGACTGAGATCCCCATTGCTTCATTCTGATATATCAGAATAATTTTTGCATTTTAAGGCGCACATCATTCATTGCTTCCTGCACCGAATCAGTAGCAGAAGGAGGCATTTTTTCAGCAGATTGCAAAGCACCGAGTTCAGTCAACACAGCTCTGATATCGGCCTGAGAAGGCTTCCATCCTGTCGTCTGACTGAGTAAGGTTACAACCTGATCTGCTGAAAACTCCTCGCTCAAAATGGCAGTCAGCAATACAGGCAGGCGAGGATCAAGTTGGTGTAACGCCATTCCAGAAATAAATGCATTCCGGAACAGCTCACCACGCTCAGAACGCGGAACGGACTCTATCGCTTCCAAAGTTTGAAAGTCTGCAGCTTTTTCCGGATGCAGATAAAGTGTGAATTTTTTCCTTTTCCGTTCATCGTCCACAATATTACTCCTCTTTGAAAGCCGCGATAGCTTCAACCAGTGCTGTCTGTGGCGACTCCATCATCACTACTTTTTGCCCAAGATGGTGCCATGCCGTTTTTATCGAATCATAGATCAACGGGGCCCCACCACCGACAACATAAACACGATTCACATGATGAAAATCACCGAGCTCATTGACTACTTGCTCCCCCAGACTGGCAATAGCCCCCTCAATGGTATTAAGGACCAGATCAGTTTTTGTTTCGTCATTTATAACCTGCCGAACAAAGTCCGGGTCATTACGACGTTTAATCAATTCATCTGCAACGAGGAAACTGGTATCACTGGATGCCATGCGCAATGCACTCATTGCAGCTTTCGTAACTGAAGACACACCAATGCCAGAATTACCATGAATGGCACTTACAGAGTCAAATTGACCAACGATAACACCAACATCAAGCGTAGTGCCGCCAATATCAACTACCAGCGATTTTTCGAACTGACCAACTTTATCCATGACCAGACGAGAAAACACAGCTGGCAATGATTCAGGCATCACATCAACGTGTTCAATGGTGAAAACATCGCCTTTATTAAGACGAATCGGCCTCATTAAATTCTCAATTTTACGCTGAATGTTGAGTTCATTTTTTTGACACTCTTTCGTGTAGAACTCACTGATAGGCAAAGTCACAGTCAATGATACAGGCTGAGGCGCTAATCCACTATTCAGTAAAGCGTGATGCACAGCTAACAGGTTAACATCCGTATATTGATACTCAATATGAGTCGTAAGAATAGATTGGTTGCTAACTTCATCATACGTGTATTTTTTACCATCCAGTTCATAGTTAAATGTCTGGCGAATCCCTAACCCGTCAACCTTCCATCCATGACGAAATGAGTTTTGCGACAACGACTTACAGATTTTCCCATTGTCATTCCATGCCAACTTGATTGTTGTTGAACCATCATCGCAGTATACGTTCATCTATAGCCCCTTAAATACTCAATCTGAGTAAATCACTGTTTCTGGTTGCAAGGTAATACTCAATTTGAGCACTATCATAGTTATGAAATCACAAAACACAAGTAATATTTATTACATCATATGACACACTTCATATTTCATACTTCATAAATATGAATGCATGTTGACACATCAGGTTACCGTGTCAAAATATCATCATACTTCACACATCACATTTATGAGGTTGCAATGATTACTGTAGTTGGTGGGAACAAAGGTGGTTCAGGGAAAACTACCATTGCATCAAACCTGGCTATTGCTCTCGCAAATAAAGGAAGGGAAGTCTGCCTGTTAAACGGAGATCTACAACGAACAGCCGCAAAACATCATGCGGAACGAGAAGCTGCAGGACTGTTACCAGCAATAACCCTTGTTGAGAAATTTGATAACCTGACACAAACACTACAGGCTCTGAATGAAAAGTTCGATGATGTAATAGTGGATGTCGCAGGAAGAAACTCAAAGGAATTCATAACGAGTGGAGTTGTCGCACATCAAATAATTGCGCCACTACAGTGTTCTCAACCAGATCTGGATACTCTTACAGAACTAGAACAACAGATAGACGCAATGCGTAACCTTAACCCGGAACTTAAGGTTTATTGTTTACAAAGTATGGCAACAACCAATCCAGTTTTGAGGGGAAATGAGAGAAAAGAATTCCTTGAATATCTTGAAGAATTCCCAACAATTCAAGTCCTGGATTCAGTTATTTGTTTCAGAAAAGTCTATCGCGATTGCATGAGCAACGGCACCGGTGTAGTAGAAACGAACAATACAGCAGCCAGAGCAGAAATTGAACATTTAATGAATGAGGTATTTGGCCCATGGTGAAGAAACCCAGCCAGCAAGCATTAAACAGAGCTGCAGTTACGGTAGAACAAGCAGAGGCTCTGGCTCAGCGCCTTGCGGATAAACCATACGGCGCGCCGGAAAAACCCGAACCAGAAAAACAATGTCGGACGACAATCTCTCTTGGTGAAAGCATGCTTGTCACAATAGAAGATCTGGCATTGAGGAATAAACGCAATGGTAAAGATCCAAAAAATGTAAGTGCCATCGTCAGAGTAGCCCTTGAGCAATACTTAAAAACACTAACGTAATAATCAAGAAGTTATTACTTATGAAATCACACTTGTGAATTCACACTGTTTAAGCACCCTTGCATACAAGAGATCACATATTGCAGTGGTCTCTTCTTTTATAGAATAAATCACAATTCATAATTATGATTTGTGACTTATGCGTGTCTGTTTTTCAGCATTGTGACAGCATCGGACTCAGGCATCGAAAACTGCACCCTGTGCCTTGCTGCCACATCGAGCGCAAACACCTTCGTGTACACCTCTGTCGAACTAATCGACTTGTGCCCCATCAGGCTCTGCAGCACCTTCAGCGGAATACCAGCATACAGCATATGCATCGCGTAGGAATGGCGGAAAGTATGTGGGGTAACCGGCACAGAGAATGACACCCCGTCAGCGGCCGCATTCTCCACTGCTTCATTCAGCCAGGTCCGTACCGTCCGGTCAGTGACCTCCCAGATACGCGCCTTTTCGGTTCTGCCGGTACGCTTATTACGTCGCTCGAGCGGAATCTTCAGCGTGGCCACCATCATTTCCAACTGGTTCACGTACTGGCTGTCTGATAGCGGAACCAGACGATGGGCCTGACTGCCGGCGGGCAGACGTCCTGCTGTTCTGGCAGCCTTCTCGGCACGTTGCTTCAGCGTGGCCAGCTGTACGAACGGATATGGCGGTGCCAGCAAAAAATCCCCTCGAGTAAGCGCCAGCGCCTCGTTAATGCGGGCGCCCGTATTCCAGAGGGTGGCCAGCAGCATCTTACGGTGCAGATCGGGCACATAGTGGAGCAGGGCGCTCACTTCCGGCGCCAGCAGGTATTTCGGTAGTTCGTCCTGAACGAGCGCCATCTGCCGCAAGGCCAGTGCTGCGGGATAGTCGATGGTCACTGGCAGGGCGGCCATTGGGCCCTGAGAAGTAGCTGAAGGTATGAGGCCAGTCATGATCGGTATCTCAGTATCATTAGTTGTTCAGGTAAGTCTGATGGATTTTTCGCGCCGTTTCTGGCTGTCAGAAGCTGTCCAGAATTTGATTCCATTCGGCTTTACAGTCCAGCAGGTACCGGAGGCCATTGTCGACCCCGTCAAGTAAATCGGAAGCCTCTCCCATTTTTTCCCCAAAGCGGCGGGTGTTGACGTAATGAATTCCTTCAAGGCTCCGGGTGCCGTCATTTCTCCTGGCATATCGGAAATCTGTCGCCCGTTCATCCGCTTGGTGAAGAGCTTTAACCACCTCTTTGACGATTTTAAAATCGGAAGGCCGGTAGCTGTCATCAACTTCCAGGATCAGCTTTTGTGCCAGCGGCCATAGATTATTCAGGTTATGGTCATCTTTTTTGTACTGGTGTTTATCCGGGTCTTCTGCCAGTGCAAGGGCCAGTCCGATAATTTGTTTGATAAGGAGCTCCAAGTGATGTCGGTAGAGAAACAACACCGGATAAACCAGAAAATCCTGGTCCCGCCCGGATTCATCAATGTGGTTAATCAGAATATCAGCAGCTCGCCTGTAACCTTCGGTGTAAGCTGTACCATGATCCGGCATGTAATTCAGGCAGGCATTATTGTGCCAGTCGCTGTCGCTGGCCAGCAGCCCCGGTTCTAACGTTTTTCCCTTTTTCATTTCAACTCCAGAATCTTTTAACAGCCCCGGTTCGGTACCTTATCCGGAAATCCCGCCTACTGTATGTATTCAGCGGTCAGCCGCCAGTTCTTCAGCCAGCTTCACAAACCCTTTGTGCTCAGTCTGCAGGTACTGACTGTAAATCCGGGCGTCACGTACTGTCAGTCCGGATGGATTGCCAGTGAAGTAACGTTGCAGCACCGCAATACAGTGATTGTAGGTATCGAGATCGTATTCCCAGTTTCCCAGCTCACCGGCCACATCCAGCTCCCGGCGAAACTGCTCGTATTTACGGAGCAGAATGCCAAGACCTAATTCTGTGGCAGCATAAACATTATTTTCTCCTGGCGCGGAAATCGCATTGCGAATTTTTTCAAAAGCATAACTGAAATCATTTCTCTCATTGAATGCAGTAAACATGTCATTTCCTCAGTTGAATAGTTAGCCGTGCAATTTTACCACACCTCAATCATCGCCAGATGAGTGCTACTCTGTTGAGAAAGTGACTTTCACAAAAATGAATTTCACATATTGAAATAATAATCAGGCATATAACCACTCTATTAAATTATCGAACAGTGGTTTTCAGATGATCCGATTTACTGCGTATTTACAACTTTCCGGAAGTGAATCAGGATCAGTGAATAAGCGAAGCGATCTTTTCTGCCGCTGATGACTGGCTCGGGAACACGGGAAGAAACACAACATACAGTGTCATGTCAGCGGAGCGGGACACCACATCCTGTGAAAGCGGACCAGCGGGCGGCAGCGAAGGATCCGCGGATCCGGAACAGCCGGAAACCGGATCTGCGCGGCGGGAAACCAGCAACCAATTACGCCATAATGGCTCATGATGAGAGAGTTGTAATAGCCCACGTTTAAACCGGACACTTCACCAGTAAGACATAGTCATAGAGCTATGTTTAAGGAGTGTCCTGTGCAAAGAATCGAAGTGATCACTGGCGAGCAAAAGCGCCGCCGTTATACTCCCGAAGAGAAAGCCCGTTTTGTTGCGCTCGCCATGCAGCCCGGCTACACCGTCTCACTTGTTGCCCGGCAATATGGCATCACACCCAGTCTTCTTTTTAAGTGGAAACGGCTCATGAACGATGGTGGGAAGTCTGCGATCGCCGCAGGCGATGAGGTAGTCAGCGTCTCCGAGCTCAAAGCGCTGGAGAAAAAAGTCAAACAGCTTGAGCAGATGCTGGGACGCAAAACGATGGAAGCCGAAATCCTTCGCGACGCGCTTGAGATAGCCCAGGCAAAAAAGTTGATATCGCGCATGCCATTGCTGCCACCGGACGATATCCCCTCATCCGAATAGCAGAAGTGCTCTGTGTATCGCGTTCGAATCTGTATGACCGGTTGCAGGACAAACGCCAGCACCGGTCAGCCCGCTACAGCAAAGACGATGACGCCCGACTGTTACCGCTTATCCGCCAGATATGCAGCGAACGGGCAACAAACGGCTATCGTCGCGTGACTGCGCACCTCAATCGCGTGCTGAAGGAAGAGAACTGGCCGGTTAACCCCAAACATTTACCGGATCATGCAGGCGAATAACCTTTTACTGCCAAAATCTGGCCATAAAAAGCCAGTTACGAAGCGAAATTTCAATGATTTGAAGTGCTGGTAGAAAAGCACTGGCAAGTTGCTTATTCCAAAGATAGATTCCAAGGCATTGCTCTGGCGAAGCCCCGCCCAAGATAGGTAGTTGGTATGTTGAGAACCTAGCTGTAGAAAGAGACTCTGTAATCGCTTGAATTGTCATTGTTCTGATCCTGCGTGGACGGCAGGCCCGTGGCAGGCAATCAATGTAAAAGTCCTCTCTGCTCAGCATGTTGATGGCCTTTCTGGTGTGGAACCTTAAGGAAACAACATGTTGGGTGGAGTGGACAATCCAAATGGTGAATTACCGTCTTATATCATTGGCGCAGACAGTTGCTAATGTGCACCTTTTAAGAAAAGGTGCCAACTTTCGGCATAACCGAGGAATAGAATAGCGTCGGAGAATCGAAGTCAGCTATGATTGCCTGTGCCTGTTATATAAAACTGGAAGACATCCATCCCCTTTCCCGACAATTTATCTCTTTAAACTCTCCGCCTCCATGCAAGATATTAATAAAAGGAAATTTTTTATTTTATGTCTGGCGAGTCAAAAAACACCTACATCAAACATTGTTAATTAATTGTAATCACAGATATTTTTAATATATACAATTCACACATAATCAATATATTTATACAGCCCATTCTGACTAAAAACCCTCAAATGAGTTGTCAGTCAGATTATAATAAATAAAATATTAGACCTTCTTTCATTATAGCAAATATTTTCACTCATACTGAAAGCCATCCAGCCTTAAGG
>NZ_JABWMT020000034.1:0-35699 GCF_013368915.2 Escherichia sp. 93.1518 | reverse complement strand
AGGGAATGCTGGGCATGAAATATCTCTTTTAATGCCACTTTGCCGCCCGTCACGTGCGGGTGGCACTCTTTTTAGATCAACGTTCTTTGTGATCGCGCTCGCATTCAGTCATTTTTACTATAAATATGATGAAGTTAATTCAGCTTATTTATGGATGAAATCACTATGGATCCTTTGCACGCCGTTTACCTGACCGTGGGACTGTTCGTCATCACATTTTTTAATCCAGGCGCAAATCTCTTTGTCGTGGTTCAAACCAGTCTGGCTTCCGGCCGTCGTGCGGGCGTACTCACCGGGCTTGGTGTGGCGCTGGGCGACGCCATCTATTCCGGGCTGGGATTGTTTGGGATGGCAACGCTCATTACCCAGTGTGAAGAGGTTTTCTCACTCATTAAAATCGTCGGCGGTGCTTATCTCTTATGGTTTGCCTGGAACAGTATGCGCCGACAATCAACACCACAGATGAGCGCGTTACAGCAGCCCCTTAGTGCCCCCTGGTATGTATTTTTCCGCCGTGGACTCATTACCGATCTCTCTAATCCACAAACAGTTTTATTTTTTATCAGTATCTTCTCAGTGACGTTAAGTGCAGAAACGCCGACCTGGGCGCGTTTAATGGCCTGGGCAGGGATCGTGTTCGCGTCTGTTATCTGGCGTGTATTTCTTAGTCAGGCGTTTTCTTTACCTGCCGTGCGTCGCGCATATGGACGTATGCAGCAGGTCGCCAGTCGGATTATTGGGATGATTATTGGTGTATTCGCGCTACGGCTGATTTATGAAGGGATGACGCGGCAATAAGCTGATGATTGGTAATTAATATGATTGAAAAGTTGGACCGCCATCGAGGCCTCGAACCCCGTACCATACAACAATCCTGGTTGTCGTCTGCTCTTCCTGATGAGCTAATGGCGGTTTTTTGATACGAACCTTACAGCATATTTTCTGTCAGGCCCTGGTGCGATGCATAAGATACAGAAAGTGCCCTACGCAAACATGACGAAATTATGATTTTTTTCATATGAATGTCAACTCATACATTCACAAAATATCTTTGTTGTTCATTAATAAAGCAATAACGAATCCCTGTCGATTTACTCGCCCGGTTATAGCGAAGACAACTCCGCACGCTTTTTTGAGTCTTAGCATCACCCATTGCATTCCCTACGCCTGCGGTGTACCCGCCAGCACCGCTTCAAAATCTGCGGCGGTCAGATCGGTTGCCCCTTTGAGCATATCTCTCGCCAATGCCCGGCGTCGGTTCAGTAATTCATCCAGCGTTTCTTCAAAAGTCATTAACTGGCTATCACGCACCGTCGGATAATAGACGTAAACATCTTTCTGCTGCCCGATACGGTAGGCCCGATCGGTCGCCTGATCTTCCTTCGCCGGATTCCAGCAACGGGTAAAGTGGATGACATGATTTGCTTTTTGGACATTGACGCCAAACCCAACCGCAATGGTGGATAAAATAATGACGTTAAAACCGGGCGTTGACTGAAATGCATCGATCAGGCTCTGACGATTTTGATCGCTGCCAGATTTGGTACTGGTATCACCATTAATAATAAAAGGCTTAAAGCCAAAATGCTGCGCAATCAGATGTTGCAGTTCTCGTTGAATATCGCGCAGTTCCGTAAAAATAATCACTTTGTCATCGGATGACTGGCGAATCGTATTTAATGTCTCCAGCAGCCATTTTACTTTCGGGGCATCGTTCCGTAAGCGCAGATCTGCACTGACGGAATAAGGCCATGCGCAAATAAGTTTCAGGCGATGCAGTAACCCCAGCATACCTGAGCCTCGTTGATCCAGCCCTTCGCTGATCTCCTGTTGGTTTTGCCAGCTTGCAACCGAGTGGGTATAGAGATCCCGTTGCAATGGCAGCATATTCAACTGCTTACAGCGTTGATCTTCAATCTTATCCGGCAGGTCTTTCGCCACTTCTTCTTTGGTGCGGCGCAGCGTCTGCGGTTCTATTAATTTACGTAGCGATTCGAGGACAGCATTATCATTCTGTTGCTCAATGGGGCGCAGATAATCTTTACCAAAATTATTTAAAGCCCCCAACAAACCAGGCTGAACGAAGTCAAATAAACACCACAGATCGACAAGGGTATTTTCGACTGGTGTCCCGGTACATGCGACTTTAAATTGTGCCTGAATGGCTTTTGCCGATTGGGTAATTAATGCCGCCGGATTTTTAATTTTCTGCGCTTCGTCGCACACCATTATGGACCAGGGTTGGCGAGCCAGCGAAAATTCCTGATCGCGCAACGTCTCATAGGTGGTAAGAACAATATGCGCGTCCCCCACCCAGTCACTTTGCAGTAAGTTCTTAATCCCCTTACTTTTAAGCGCCTGAGGAATGCTCTCTTTCGCGCATTTCTTCGCCTTAAGTTCATTACCGTAGAGTTTTAAAATCGACACCTGCTCGCGCAGGAAGAAATTCCCAACCTCACGCTCCCAGTTATCGAGTAACGACACCGGAGCAACGATCAGCGAAGGAGGCGCATCCGGGAAACGTTCACGGTGCCAGATGAGAAAAGTTAGAATCTGTAAGGTTTTACCCAGCCCCATATCGTCTGCCAGTAAACATCCCGCCGTCTCGGTTGGCGACTTTAGATACAACTGCTGGAGCCACGCTACCCCTTTACGCTGGTGTTCACGTAGCTGAATGGACGTTTTGAGGATCATCGGTAGTTCGACTTCTGCCTGATGTGCACCGAGCAAAGAGTCCCGCCGTTGTTTAACATACAGCGCCTGCTCGATATTTTGTTCTATCAGCAGAACGGCGCGACTGACCGGCTCACTATTGACACCATCATTTGTTTCGCCATCGATTTTCTTTTTCCATTTATCGTGGAAAATTTCTGCTTCTTCACGGGGCAAAAGGTTGTCGTTCCAGGGCATGGCGACTTCCGGCGCATCCGTGGCTTTTGCCTCTTCCAGCCGCTCTTCCAGTTCCTGAAAATGTTGATGATTATCGAGATCCCAGCCAGAGAACATGGCCTCGCACATCTCTTGCGCAAGGTTCTCTGGAAGCCATTTTTCACTTTCACTTTTGACCAGATAAGGCGAACTTATTTTTTCAAATTCACCGATCCCGATAACCCGGTCGCTGTATTTGTTCAGATCGAGGACGTGGGTAAAATTCATTCCCGCCGCCTGGTGCTGCCAGTTTTCAAGCAATGCCTGATAACCTTGCAGTTCTTCCTGGCTGAATCTGGAAAGCTCCAGATCGTAACCCTGCCAGACTCCGGCGGGCAGTTGTGCCGCTAACTTTTGCTCCAGTTCAGAAAGCAACGCCGCCAGTTCACCAGGTCGTTTAAAGATATAGGTTTCATCCGCCACAGATTGCTCAGTTCTGGGACTGAGAAGAAGCGTTACCGACGCAATTTGCCTGTTTTCATCAATCTGCGGTTCCAGGCGGAAATCATAAAAGTAGATCCCGGCGTCCTGTAAATTCTGCTCATAAACGTCAGGATCGAGCACCTGGCTCGCCTCTTCACCAATCCAGGTGTAGGGGTTGCGAACAAATGAGAGCGCATCATCCCCCGCCACGCGACGCCCTGTAATAGCGTGTACGGAGGTCAGAACGTCTTTGACTTCAGGAGAAAGAATGACATGGTTTAAGACACCATCGTCCCCTAAAACACGGTAACGATCCTGCACCTGTTGCGTGCGGTCAAAACTCTGTAACCAGTTGGCAGGCTGCTCATCAAAAACAGGTTCAATTTCCAGCACCGGAGTATCCACCACCAGCGATTTCCGCAGTTTTAACTGCAACGATTCCGGCCTGATGACGATCGTTTTCGCGAGATAGTCATCCAGTTTTGCCCCTGCTTTTTTGGCCTGCCGCCGTATTTTGGCCCAACTGGTTTGGTTGACCGTTTCGCCCGGCGTCTGTCGCTGCTGCAACCTGAGTTGCTGTAGTGCGTCCAGAAGTTGCCAGTTCTCTTCACTTAACACAAAGGTGCCTTCCGCAGAGGAAAAGCTGGCGCCTGTGCAAGTTATCTCAACAGGGCGATAGTCGTCAGGCAGGGTCCATTTATCAATGAAAACGCGAAAAGTGTCATCGCTAATGCTTCCTGTTGCAGCAAGATGAGCCGTCAGATTGCGCTGTGGGGGAAAAGCGAAAATCGCCAGGCTGCTGGCATAGTCGTCATTTTTCCGGATGCGGTAAAAATCATCCCAACCAAGAAACCAGCAATCAGACCAGTGAGAAACATAATCTTCCTCATGAAGCTGTTCCAGGCATGAGGCGACAGGCCAGTTATCTTCGCTATCGGCAAGACTAAAGGGGAAAGCAAAACCCTCTTCTTTCATCACATACAACGGCACAAATGAAGCGGGTAGTGAGGTATTCTCTTTAATAAATTTACCCAACAATTTTTTGAACACTATTTGCTCCAGTAAGTAAATTTACCCAGCACCGGTTTAAACCCAAGGCTGAGTAATTTTTGTGCCGCTTCATGGTCAGGTTCATTGAACTGAATGTGGATTGCGCCCCCCAGCCCTCGTTTATCCATCACTTTGCAATCGACCGAACGAATAATCTCCCGGATTTGCTGTTCCCGGCCAGGGAGCTCTTTTTTGGCTTTTAACGAGGAGGCGATGATTTTGATTTGCTCTTCCCGGTCTGACTTTACATCACTGACTTCATGTTCAGGTAACGATGCAGGTTCAGGCCGACTCACGGTCTTTGACGCATTGAAGCGAGAGATATCCAAAGTGACAGAGGACTGATTTATATCTTCCGCAACGTAATCAATACCCAGCTTACGAAGTTCTTCATCATATCGGCTCATCCCCCCCTCAATTCGGTTGAGTGAGTAGAGAAATACCGGCGATAAATGCGGTAAACGCAACCGGACTTTACGGCGGTTATTCCGCTTATCTTTCAGATCATAATCAATATCAAGAATGCCGGTTTCCGGATTAAAAGGCGCATTCCCCATATGGTAGGCATACATCGCCCCCACTTTCGAAAATTCGACAAACAGATAATCGCCAATGCGCATAATCATGGCATTGTTATCGCGTGAACCAGAACCTTGCAGGCGGCTTAATCGCCCTGCGTTTTTCGCCCTGAATTCAACATAATCGGCATCTTTGGATCGCAGTGCATCTTCGCCCAGCACAATGCGCGTATAGCTCATTTGATTAGCAAAACGTAGCCAGTAGAACAGGCGCGCATGGTCAACATCCCGATTGCCTTTCAGCAATTCAAAGAACAGTTTCAGGTCGTCTTTGGCGAACCATCCTTGCACCATCAGTAATACGGGATTTTCAACGTGAACCTGCCAGCTTTTATTACGGCTGGTTAACTGCGGATTTCCCCAATATTCCAGGGCTAATTGCTTGAGTTCGAAATGCGTTTGATGTTTAAAAGCTGACTGATAATAACGGGTCAGCGTGGCTGCCAGAATATTATCTTTAAACCGCGTAAGCTGGCGGCTTAAGGCGATAAGAGAATTAATTTTCTGCTGAAAATCATCGTCAGTCAGGCAAAAAATCTCATTGACCAGGTGGTTAACAATTTTGCGCCATAACCAGCTGGTTTGCGGAATTTGCGCGACTTTCTCCAGCACCGAAATATCCGTGATTTCTCCACGCCCAAGCTGTTGTCCGAGAAGAAAACCTGCATTATCGGTAAAAATATCGCTATAGGTGTCAATGACCGACATCCAGGACATCTGACGCGGCGCACTCTCTTTTAGCTGCTGAAAGCCGCGAGCAATCTGCGTGCGTAGCTGAAGCCACTGTGGATTCTTTTCCGGCGTATCGTTGGAATGACCAAAGTAGCTGGTACATAACGCCAGCCATTCGCGGCGTGTTAACCGCTGCTGCGCAATTTTTTGTTCAATTTCAGCGATAATCCTCGCGAAGTTTGTTGCATCATCAATCAATGCAATTTCAAACAGATCGCCTTCTGCCACGTCATTAAGGCCAAAAAAAATCATCTTCCACTCGAAGGGCCCTGGCATCTCCCCCGCACGCAGTCGGGCAATGGCCTGACGGCGTTTCTCCAGAGGGGGAACCATCTGCACTGCGCGAGCATCTACCTTCCTCTCAAGTTGCGCGATAACGCGCTGAAGATAGTGAAAAGCGTGACTTACCGTCGGCTGCACGTTCTGCTCCCGGTAGGGCAGCAAACGGGTTTTCAGTTTTTCAATAGCGGAAGTCATTACATGGCTCCCAACTGACAGGTTTCCTGACTAATGCCAGGAACAACATCCATGCTTTCGTCGTGCTTTTTGTCTTTCAGGCCAAAGAATTGCATCCGCAGTTCTACGCGACGGCTGGCTTCTTTACTCTCTTTCGCATTGTTGAACGAAACCCCGCCCGCCAGAAATAATTTGCGGATCTGGACTTGCTGTTCCGGGGTTATTTTTTGCTGTAGCGCGCTTCTGCTATCCAGCAAACTGCACATCACCCATTCCGAGCGTTGCAACGAAAGGTGCAAGTTATAGAGATAAGAACCGTCGGTATCCGTAAAACCTTCTATAACAATTTGCTTAAACCATTTTTTGCCTTCATCGCTATTTGCCGCCTCCAGCACTAACGGCACCACATCCTGTAGCGCCTGCAATCCTTCGGCGTTAAGCGCAAAGCGATTGTGCTCAAAACGCCCGGCTTCACCAAAGCTGATACGGTTGTCATGACAATCAACCTGAATCGTCTTGTTGAGATTTTTCGCCTGAAGCTCAAGTTTTTCACACAGGCGAGCGATATCATGCCCGCGCGATTTCTCCCCCGCTTCCGCCTGCTGGATCCGCTGCGTAACAGAGCTAAGTGACGCCACCATCACCACCAGAAACAGCACCATCATGGCGGTCATCAGGTCTGCATAGGAGATCCAGAAGGGTTTTTCCGCTTCATCGCTGCGCCGTTGCCTGCCATTAAATACCCGGTTAAACATCAGCCTGTTCCTTACGCGCGACGATGACGGAGTACTGTTTCCAGCGTATCCACGCTTTCACCGATAATCTCAACCGAAGAACTTAAGGCTCCCGCCGCTTTCGTCAGTTGCGTATCCATCTCTTGCAGTGAACGATTCAGGCCGTTTTCCACTCCGGTCGTAAAGGATTCAAAACTGGTTCCCATTACCTCGGCAATGTTATGCAGGAACTCCTGAGCCTCACGGTTATATTGTTGCAGGCGTTCAGAGTACGCTTTCAGATCGTCAACAAAACGGCTGCGCGATGATTGTTCATCATGGCTACGGTTAATCAGCGTTTCGAGTGCCGTTATGGCATTCGCCACGACTTCGCGGGTATTACGATAATCAGCAATCAATGCCCCCAACTCCGCGCTGGCACTGGAAAGCGTGCGTCCCGCCTGTTGCGTGCCATTGAGCACCTCGGCGGTCAACTGATTAGCCTCGGCGACACGATCGCCCGCAGCTTCAAAGCGGTCGGCAGCCACGCGCATTTTATCGGCTCCTGTTTGTATCTCTTCCAGATGGCGCGTGGTGTTTTTCGCCATCCGTTGCAGCAGCTCGCCTGAAGCCGATTGCTGTTCACGCAGCATCTGCATCAGCGACTCAACCTGACTTTCAAGCTGACCAATGATTCGCTGCGCTTCCTGTTGTAACGCACTCTGCGCTGATTGCTGTTGCTGGCTGAGCGACTTCTGGCCTTCTTCCAGTTGCCCAAACAGGTTGCCAAGTTGGCTACCCAGGTGATCGATACCGCTGGTCATTTTTTCTCGCAGGGCATCCTGACCGGAATGCATGGTTTGCTGTAACGACGTCATAAACTGTTGTTGTTGCTCAGCCGCCGCCTGCTCACGTGCTTCGCTACGTGCCAGAAGCTGCTGAGTCTCTTCATGCAGCACGCGTTGCCCCTGTTCCTGAGTCTGGCTCATCTGTTTTTGCCCGGACTCCAGCTGGCTGAATACGCCCGCCAGGTTTTGCGTCAGCGTTTCGACACCTTTGCTCATATTGCCCATCAGCAGATTTTGCGCCTGATTTTGCTGCTGATTAAGTTGCTGCTGACCATTTTCCAGCTGTGCAAAGAGCGTCGCCATATGGCTGCCAAGCGTATCAACGGAAGCTGCCATTTTCTCCATGGTTTCATTTTGCCCTTGCTGAACACTGGACTGGATAGCCTCAATAAACGCGCGCATCTGTTCCGCCATCGCTTTTTCACGCGCTTCGCTGTCGGCAAAGATTTTTTCCAGTTGTTGCGCCATCCGTTCGCCCGCGCCTTCGCCTTCTGCGCCAATACGGGCAACGGACTCCTGCAAGCTGCGCAGCATCTCATTCATCCCTGCCTGCATCTCCTGCTGACCGCTTTTCATTTCACTTAACAGTTGAGAGATCAGTTGCGCGCTGCCCTGACGTGAGTCATCCCCGGCCTGACGCATATCCTGCAACAACGTTGAGAAGCCGCTTTGCATAGACTGAATGGCTTCCACTGAACGCCCCATCATCTCCTGCATGGTGGTGAACTGCTGACCAAAGGTGTTATCCATTTTGCTCATAAAGGCGGTCAGGACGTTCTCCAGCATCGACTGCACACGATGACTCTGATCGCCGGAGGCGGTTTGCACCACGCCAGCAATTTTATCCAGCGGATTTTTCAGGCTGGTTTCGATAGCGCCACTAACCTGTTCAGCAAACTGTTGGCCTGACTCGCGGTATGTTGTTGATAATGTCTCTGCCAGCTTTTGATTTTCCCGCATCTGGCTATCCACCAGATTTTGCAGCATTTCGCGCAGGTCAGTGACCAGACCATCCTTAAGTTGCCGCGCATGGGTGGTGTTTTCTTTAGTACTGGAAAGAAGTTGCGAAAGGTAATCTTCACCGACGCCGCCTTCAAAAAGCTGGTCAATGCTGGCGGTAAGGAGTTCAAGGTTTTTATAGCATTGCGCCAGTCGCCATTTTTCAAACATGGTGACCAGAATGGAAAACGTAATAGCAAACGCCGAACCTAAAAACGCATACAGAACGTCGCGTAAAAGGTTAGCAACGCTGGCGCTGACCTGTTCTGGCGTGCTGGGGTCAAAATGGTGCAAACCAATCATCAACCCCGAAAAGGTGCCGATGATCCCAATTCCGGTCAGGATGCCTGGAAGATGTTTAAACGCTTCCGTATAGAGAGGAATTTCGACTAATAACGGTTCCGTAAACCATGCTGACGCTGGAGCCGTTGAACGAATGGCGCTAATTTTTTTTTGCCCGCTATTTTCATCAAACTCAAACTGGCGATGTAGAGACTCTTTAAATTCGCTCCAGGGGTGCGCAAAAAATTTATCAGAGAATAACGCGTCTAATTTTTCGAGTTGTTGTGCCGGTTTTTCATTGCCAAGTCCCCGAATTGCTTTCGCTTTTTGTTTAAAGCGCGCTGAAACCCTAAATGAAGGAATCGCGTAACGGACAATGAAACCCAGCAACAAAACCCCAACCACAATAGCGACATAAATCGGCACATTTTCTGGATTAACAGAGGTTAACGTGTCGAGGAACGAAGTCAGCGAAAACATCTAAATACCTTGAGTGAAGGAAAAGAAATTTGCAGGGCAGAACATCACCAGCAAGGAAAAAAATCGCCCGCTCATTATAGGAAAAGTCTCGATTTTTACATCAATAAAACGTTATATATCTCACAAAAACATTGATCACGCGCATACGTAAGAAATTTAAATCGCTTGGTAAAAATAATTCACAGAATTTATGCTTTATGCCACAAAGATTGGGGATTTTATTTTTTCGCCGCCAGACTTACGTATGAAACTTTTTCATGGGGCGCGCTGCTTCTAATAACGTCCAGTCACTATTCAACGAGACAATTAAATGAGTGAGATTGACATTAAGGGCGATGAAACGCTGGTTGCTCTGCTACTGAACGCCGACAAAAACGATATCGATCTACTGATTGATTACATTACCCCAGACGGAAAATTTAATTTTTCCCAGTCTGACCGCGTTAAAAAGGCCTTGCGCGATGGTAAAAATAGCGAAGCTATTGATGAGGAAACATTGCGTTTGCTGATTCGCGAACTGCAACATTTTGGCGGTAACACCGTGATTAATCTGTTCCGAGGCAATGGCGTTAGCTATAGCGAAATTGTTGACGATGTTGCCAGCCATCTGAAAATTAAAGTCGCGAAAAATGCCCCGGTAAAAGAAAAAGAATCACTGATTATTGATGCCGTTTTCGCTTCATCCTGGAACAAAATGTCAGATGACGATCGCCGTCAGCTTCTCCGCGATATGGGAATTAACACCAGTATCAGCCTGGATAAGCTGTCACGTATGGAGCTGCCACTTTTGCAACGTGCGGCAATGGTAGCAAGCGGTCTGGCGCAGATCGCCACGGGGAAGGCACTACCGTTAATTGCGGGTCTGGGGATAGGTCGCGTGTTGGGCGTTCTCACCGGTCCTGTCGGGTTAGCCCTCACCGGCTTATATACCGCTTATGATATTTCCAACCCGGCGTTCCGAATCACCTTGCCCTGTGTGGTGCAAATTGCCTGGATTCGCTTAAAAAATTCCCGCCATCACCGTCTGAGCGAATCGGTATCATCAACGACAATTTCAACCGCAAACTATGACAATCGCTGGGTGTTTGAAAATGAAAAGTCGCAGCGCGTTTTAACTGTATCGTCTATCGCTTTAAATAAAATTACCCATCCCGACACTCTGGTACGGCATGACATTACTGAAATTTCACGGTTAGGCCCACTCTTACAGACGCTTCCTTCGCTCGCCACCGCCGCCCATATTGCCAGTCATCACTATATGGAAGTTATTATTGATGGCGCACTGGCGAAAGTGAAAGATGGCTCGGGATATCGTGGCTTCAGCCTCGGGGAAAAAGGGATTAAAGCGCACGCAGTTTTGCTGAACCCTGACAAACTGAATCAATTGGTCAATGCCGGCATATTACTGAATGTCGCCTCGGCGATACTGGCGCAAAAACATCTGGCAGATATCAGCAACAAACTAACGCAGATAATTGAAACTATTCGGGAGATTTCTGCATTCCAGAACAATGCCCGCAAATCTGAAATTGTCGGCGCTATTCAGTATTTACAGCAAATCACGCCTGTCGTCATTGAGGGGCAATCTTCGCCAGAAATACGGCAAATACTTGAAGCTATCGAAAAGGATTTTTCAACGCTCCAGGATCATCTGCTGACGGATATTGCCTTTGCTGGCGAGAAGGTAGCCTCTATAAATGACGGCAGTTTTTTCAGTAGCGCAACAATCACCAGTAAAATTCAGGCGCAACAAAAAATTATCGAAGAACGGACGATGGAGTGGGATTTAGCGATGAAGGTACGCGGGCAAGCATTGCATCTGGTCAGCCATAGTGAGGGTCAGACGATGCTGGTAGAGCGCCGCCAGCAGGCTATAGAACATCATTACGCGCAGTTCGATACGGTTATCAGCAAGGTAGAAAAACAATTACAGTCACGAATTGATAGCATCAGCGCCGTAGCGGAACAGGCGAATACCACCAGCGCCAATAAAGTCATTTTGCGAAAATGGTGCAATAACCGCTTAATGCCGCAAAAAGTCGCAATTAAGGAAGCTAGCCAGGCGTTCGATCAATTCCAACAAAATATGCTGGACAAGCCGTTGCAGACCAGCCGCATGTTGGTGGAAATGAAAGACGGTAAACCAGTGAAGTGTTATGCGTTGCCGGATGCTTAAGGCGGCTCGCAATATTTGCGGTGTGGTTAGCGGTGTCATTCATAATTTCTCCGGCTCAGGAGAATCAAGGCTAACAACCCCGTATTCAGGCTGCCCCACTCCCTGGGGCTATAAATCTCTTACGACTCACCGTTGCAGACATTTCAAATGAATATCACCCTGCCACACGCCCCCACACCAGTTGCCCTTTATGGAACGTTGCCGTGCGCGGTGAAATACGCGCGACCGCCTCGGCAGAACAGGAGGCATCCACCAGCACAAAGCTGGCGTCATCCTGTGCTTTGGGCCAGACGCGTTCGCCTTTTTCGTTGAGCGGCAATACATCGCCAGTGGCTAAAAACAGCGAGCGGGAGAGGTTCTGTTCGTTAGGACGAATATAGAGCTGCGCGTACAGATTGGCTTTTTCCAGCATGTCGCCCAGGCCGTAAGGCGACCAGTGGTCGATAACGCTGTCGGTGCCGGTCATCACTTTTACACCTTTGTCGTGTAGCTGTTTGAGCGGCATATGCAGCGTGCCAATCGGCACCGTCGAGGCGATAGAAATTTGCTGCGCCGCCATGCGGTTTGCCAGTTCCTCCACCTGTTGCTCGTTAAGCGTTGCCAGCGCAAAAGCGTGGCTGATGGTCAGCTTGCCTTTAAGCTGCGGCGTTTTCTCTACCGTTTCAACCATATAATTGATGGCCGCCACGCCCGCTGGCGTGGTTTCGTGCAGGTGAATATCGACGCCTTTGTCGTAGTCCAGCGCAATCTGGAACATGGTGTCGAGGGATTTTTCCATCGCGCCATCAACACTGGTCGGGTCCAGCCCGCCGACGTAATGCGCCCCCGCCTGCATCGCTTCGCGCATCAAAGGCTCCGATTTCGACAGCAGCAAACCGTGCTGCGGGAAGGCGACAATTTCACACTCGAAGCCCGCCTGACGTCGCGCCAGCACCGCCTGCAAATTTTGCAGATTTTTCAGACCGGATACCGGTTCGATATTGCAGTGGCTGCGGGCAATAGTGGTGCCTTTCGACTGCAATAAATCGATCAGTTTTTCCGCCCGCTCCTGCGTGTAGGGTTGCAGCTCCGGCAGCATTTTTTGCTCGAGCTTAATCATGTCCTGGATAGTGGTGCCTGCCGGGCGATTGAGCGAGCGCCACGGCCCGCCGTAAAAGGTTTTGTCGAGATGAATATGCATGTCGCGGGTGGTGGGCAGCATCAACTTACCGCCAGCGTCATAGTGCGGCAGCGTGGCGTCCGGATGCTGCTTGTTCTCGCGCAGCGCAACAATTTTGCCGTCCTGAATTTCCACGGTCTGGCGCGTCGTGCGGGTCTGCACCGCCACACCGTTTTCGTAATCAAAACCGGTTTCCAGCAGCACATTGTCGAGATAGTAGTGCGGGTCAGTGATTTTCATGGTGTTATTCGCTTCGCAGTTTGTGGTGCCAGAAACCGCCGCATGGGCGAGCGGCACAGACGTACCAAACAGCGCGGCGGCGGTGACCATCTTACCGCTCTGGCTCAAAAACTCACGGCGGCTATTGCTTTCTTTCATCTTACGTCCTTACGTTTTAATAATATGAGTGCCCGTTTCACCGCGCAGCGCCGCTGGCAGGCATTCCGGCGTGGTGATAATCACTTCTTTGCCGCCCTGCTCCAGGAACGTCAGGCTGGCGATGATTTTTGGCAACATGCTGCCAGGCGGGAAATGCCCTTCCTGCATATAGCGGGTCATGGTGGCAATATCTACCCGATCCAGCGCCTGCTGCTGCGGCTTGCCAAAGTGAATGCACACCTTTTCCACGCCGGTGGTGATCACCAGAATGTCGGCATGAATTTCACGCGCCAGTAGCGCGGTGGAGAGATCTTTGTCGATAACCGCGTCCACGCTTTGGTAATCCCCCGCTTCACTGCGCACCACCGGAATGCCGCCACCGCCCGCGCCAATCACCACAAAGCCTTGTTGGATCAGCGCCTTAATGGCCGGTGCTTCGACAATACGTTTCGGTTCCGGCGAGGCGACAACCCGGCGATAGCCCCGTCCGGCATCTTCAACAAAACGCCAGTCAGGGTTTGCCTTTTGTAATTCGTCACGCTGACTTTCACTGAAGAATGCGCCAATGGGTTTGGTGGGATGGGCAAACCCCGGATCGTTTTTATCCACTTCCACCTGAGTCACCACGGTGACGGCTTTTTTCTCGCCGTGGCGCGCCAGCCGGTTGTTCAGCGCCTGTTGGATCAGGTAGCCAATGCCGCCTTGCGTATCCGCCACACAGTTCGCCAGCGGCGTTAAGGGCAGCCCTTCGCGCTCGTGGGCAATCTCCGCGCGGCGTAAATCCAGCCCGACCTGCGGCCCGTTACCGTGGGTCAGCACAATGTCGTAATCGGAAGCCAGCATTTCCAGCACCGTATCGGCGACGGCTTTCACCGCCTCCGCCTGATGCTCAATCGACTGGCTGGCGTTATCTTTGATAATGCTGTTGCCACCAATGGCAACGACCACAAGTTCTTTCATGTTGTTATGTCCGCTACAGAGGGTGATGGGGTTATGACCAACGCCAGACTGCCTGATGCGCTACGCTTATCAGGCCTGGAAATTCTCGTGCCACTTGTAGGCCGGATAAGGCGTTCACGCCGCATCCGGCATAAACACGCAGGTCAGACGCCGTAACGTTCGCACCAGCCAAGAATGGCTTTTTCGAAGCAGGCGAATGGTGGATGCACAATGCCCGCGCCAATCATGCCGACGCCCGCATCTTTATGGGCGATGGCGGTGTTGATCACTGGCAGAATGCCGCTGCTGCCCACGCGGGTGATGTCGATTGCCGACGGCACGCCCATAAAACCGAGCAGCGGAATGGTGACGTTCGGGTTTTCGCCGAGGGTGATTTCACGCATCTGGCGGGAGAAATCGATAGCCTCTTCCACCGTGCCACCCACCAGCGCGACGATCGCAGGCGCGGTCGCCATAGCAAATCCACCAATACCGTAGGTTTCAGTGATGGCGCTGTCGCCGATATCTAGCCCCGAATCCTCCGGCTTATAACCGGCAAACATCGGGCCGATGACCTGCTGCGCCGGGCCGGTAAACCACTGCCCCGGCAGGCCGCTGACCCGCAGGCCGAACTCGACGCCGTTTCGCGCCATCGTGGTGACCACGGTGCTGTATTCGATGCCGTGCGCCGCATCCATCGCCGCTTTACACATCGCCATCCACGTCGGGCCGGAGAAGTAGTCGCTGCTGGCGACAAACTCAAACACTTCGCGCTGTTGCTCCACGGAATAGCCTGCCTGAATAATCCCCGGCGTCAGCGCCTGAATCAGCAGCGTCGTCCCGGCGTTATTGCGGTTATGGCACTCATCGCCCATATGCAGCGCCTGCGCCAGCATTAAGCGCAGATCGATCTCACCGATAATTTTCATCGCGTCGCGCAACATGGGCCCCTGCACATCGCGCATCCAATTGAGACGATCAATCACGCTCTGGTCGTTGGCACCCATACGCAAAATCTTCGCCATCTGCTCGCTCATGTTGGTGTAAGCGACGTTGCCGTAGGTTTTGTTTTTCACGATGTGCATAAACATCGAGGCCGAGGTGACGCCCGCCATCGAGCCTACGCAATCGTGTTCGTGGCACGGCGAGAAGGTGATCTCCCCGGAGGCCGCCAGTTCAGCCGCCTCGTCGAGATCTTTCGCCAGCCCTTCGAACACCAGCGCCCCGGTGACCGCGCCTTTCATCGCGCCGCACATTTTTTCCCAGGTAACCGGCGGCCCGGCGTGAAGAATGGTTTTCGCCGTCATGCCCGGCACCACGTTAATCGCCTGATCAAAACCAATCAGCACCGGATGCGACTGGATAATGCGCTCCAGCGCCTGCTGGTTAGCGGCGGCGATTTTGTCTGCCAGCGGCGAATCGGCAATGTTGTCCAGCGCCTGCACCACCTGCATATTGCCCTGCCCCGGCGGCGTCCAGTCGAGCTGGGTTACTTCAACATGCTGCTTTTTCAGGTCATCGCTAAACATGGCGATGCCGACGTTAATAACGTTCAACGGTTGGCTAAACAGTGACGGGCTCATCAGGCTTCCTCCCCTTTGCAGATAAATTCACGCGCCAGCAATCCGGTATTGGTACTGCTGCTGGCCAGAATCACTCCGGCATCAAGCAGCATCTGGCTTTGTTGTGCTAACGATGGCGTATCGAGATCGGTGCCCAGCACATAGGCGAGAATGATCAACTCGCGTCCTTCGGCTGCGGCGATCGCTTTCGCTTCTTTGATCGCATCAATGGTGGAGCCGACCGGATCTTCATGCGATCCAAATCCGAGCACAAAATCCATCACGATCACCGCCACTTCTGGATCGCGCGCCTCTTCGATCAAGCGGCTGATACGGTTGGTCGGGTCAATCATCGGGTGCGGCTTGCCGTTGGTGAAGTCGTCATCGCCAAAGTCGAGGAAGGTGTGTTTGATGCTGCGGTTGATATCTTTCAGGCGGAATTCAGGATCGGGCTGGATGTTGCTGTAGACATCGCCATGTTTTTCCATCACCGCAAACATGGTTTCGTCGCACAGCGTGCCGCCGCAGAACAGGCCACGAATGTACTTCTGTTGTGGTTTCAGGCGAGCACGTACGTCAGCAATCAACGGCTGGTTAAGCGTATGCAGGTCGAGATGTTCCTTTTTCACGCCAGAGAGCATCACCGCTTTCAGCGCCGCTTCTTTAGTGCCACGGGCAAACTGTAGCCCCTGCTCATCCACAGGCGTTTCGCCACGACCAAGGAAGCAGACCACCACCGGCTTACGGCAGGTGCGCGCGCGTTCCAGCACTTTGCGAGCCACCGCAGGCGCAGGCGGTTTGGAGATCAGCGCGATGATTTCAGTTTGCGGATCGTTTTCCAGCATCCCGATAGCGTCGAGCATCATCAGGCCGCCGATTTTCTCGCTCCGGTCGCGCCCGCCGGTGCCGATCAGTTGTGAAACGCCGCCGCCAAATTCATGGATACGGACGCTCAGTTCCTGGCTACCAGTGCCGGATGCGCCAACAATACCGATGTTGCCGCGACGCACGGCGTTACCAAAGCAGAGCGCCGCGCCGTTAATAATCGCCGTGCCGCAGTCAGGCCCCATCATCAGCAACCCTTTTTCGTGGGCCAGTTGTTTGAGCGCCAGTTCATCTTCAACCGAGACGTTATCGGAAAACAGCATCACGTTAAGGTCGTTTTGCAGCGCCTGACGCGCTTCGCGAGCGGCAAACAGACCGTTAACCGAAATCACCGCCAAGTTACTTTCCGGGATATGCTTTTTCGCGCTGGCAAGGGTGGCGTAACGCGCCTCATGCGAGCCACTTTGCGCTTTGCTGTTGAACAGTTCTTCAATCTCCGCCAGCAACTGCTCGTTGTCCGCGCCCGCTTTGCCATTGATGACAATCATCAGGTCGCCGTTTTTCGCCTGTTCCAGCTCCGGCGTCAGCAGCCCTAAATTCTTCAGCACGCCTTTGTTCATTTCGGTCGCCATCGCCACAAATGCCTGCTCGACGCCGTCGAGTTTATTTGCACGCGTGGAGATAGACATCAGCGAGACAGAATCAAAATAGGTATTCGGTTTAATGACTATTTTAACTGACATAATTCCCTCCGTAGGTTTGGCTCAGCGCACAACCATCGGCCATGCCATACAGCATGTCGCAGCCGGAACTGGAGCCAATATGTTTAATTTTTTCTATTGCCTGAGTGGCGTTCTCAGGGATGTCATTAATGATGCCGTGGATAAAGTGATAAATATTTTCCCGACAGCGTTGTTGTAATGCGGCTTCCAGCGTTATGGCACTTAATAACGTGGTATTATTTCTGCCGCGTTGCAGACCGAGATAAAATTCCTCTTTGCATTTTTCTACCGGATGCCCGGAAATAAATAAAACAAGCACCAGACCTGTTAAATAATCATCGGCTGAAGGTGTCAGACCAATCCCTAACCCCATCATATTAGCGACCGCTGACGCGATATTTTGTTTATCGTTTAATGCCTGAATAACAGCACGTCGCCTGATATGTAATTCTTTATTTAACGCCTGATAAAACGGATTATCACCGCGATAATTAAACAGGGTTTCATTTTCCCCCAGATGCTGATGAATAATGTCGTGCCACTGTTGCCAGGCGATAAGGTGAAAATTCTCAGCGGTCATTTGCAAGGTTGGGGACAGCCAACGCTGGCAACGACGCTTATCTATATGAATATATTTACCAATCGTAATTCCGTGCTCGTCAAACTGAACTTTTTCGCCATGATGGAACAGGCAATCAAAGTGAGTGAGTGCCAACCGACAACTGTTTGGCGCATTGTCGTATTCTTCACAAAGCAGCGTCAGCAACTGCTGGCGAGCCGGGAGTGCGATATTTACCGCTCTGGCAAAGACCTGTTCAACCTGTCCTTGCCCCCGCTGCGCCAGGAAATTCGCATCCGCAGTTAGCGCCCACACACACCGTCTTTCTGGTGTGTCGATAGCAAGCCTCCCGGATTATGCACCTGCGGCAATCAGCAATTGCGCAATCTCTTCAAAACCGCGTTCCCGCGCCAGTTCCAGCGGCGTTTTGCCATACTTATCGGTCATGTGCGGGCTGGCCCCGTGTTCCAGCAATAACTGGACAATCGCCTGCTGTTTAATACCGCCATCATTAAGCACAATAGCTTCCAGTAGTGGCGTCCAGCCAACATGGTTGGTCTGGTTAACGTTAATATCCGTATGCGCCAAAAGCTCTTTCACAATACTTAAATGACCTTTTTCACAGGCAGGCGTCAGGCCAACGCCGCCAAAGCGGGTTACGCAATTAAGATCGGGTTTAGCAGCTAAAATAATTCGTAACAAGGTTAAATCACCGGTCAGGCAGCTAATTAAAAAAGGATTTGAACATATCTGATCTTGCTTATTAATATCCGCTCCGGCATCAATTAATGCCTGAACGCAAGCATATTGCTGATATAAACTTGCCAGCGTAATTGCCGTTTTCCCCTGACGATCGCAAATATTAATATCGACACCCAGCGCAAGGCAGGTTTTTACTTTATCGATATCACCCTGTTGCGCAGCCAATAAATAGTCGGCAGGTAGATTTTTTATACTCATTCACATTCCCCTGGTTTTTGTGGCTGTTTTCGATGAATTGAGAATAGCAACGAAATTCAGCTAAAAGAACCCGCTTAAATTTAATTCGCCGTATTTCGCCTTTTTGTTGAATGATGTTCAATAATCTTTTCGCAGTGTGCGGTAGTGCAATATTTGTCTCTTTCTCGCCATACCCTTTCACTCAATCCGGTTTTATTTCTCTATAGTCTGCACATGTAAGAGTAGCTATCGTCCATGTCTAACCAGAGGGGAACAAGATGAACGGACTCACGGCAACGGGTGTCACCGTCGGTATTTGTGCAGGGCTTTGGCAGTTAGTGTCTTCACATGTCGGGCTCTCTCAGGGATGGGAATTATTAGGAACGATTGGCTTCGTCGCCTTTTGCAGTTTTTATGCCGCAGGCGGCGGTAAATCGGGGTTTATCAGAAGTCTGGCGGTTAATTATTCCGGGATGGTGTGGGCGTTTTTCGCCGCGCTGACTGCCGGCTGGCTGGCTTCTGTAAGTGGGATTTCCGCGTTCTGGGCAAGCGTGATTATTACCGTGCCCTTCTCGGCGGTGGTGGTCTGGCAAGGACGTTTCTGGTTACTGTCATTCATTCCCGGTGGCTTTCTCGGCATGACGCTATTTTTTGCCAGCGGGATGAACTGGACAGTAACGTTACTGGGTTTTCTGGCGGGTAACTGCGTGGGGATAATTTCCGAATATGGCGGACAAAAATTAAGCGAAGCGACGACTAAAAGCGATGGGTATTAAAAGTTATTCAAAAATGATTATCTATCTTTAATCGATACCTCTACAGTTGTGACTGGAGAAATTCATATTAGAAAATGGCGGGAATGGTTTAATGAACTCAATTTTTACCGAAGAAAACCTGTTGGCGTTTACTACCGCTGCGCGTTTTGGCAGTTTCAGTAAAGCGGCAGAAGAGTTGGGTTTAACCACTTCCGCCATTAGCTACACCATCAAGCGAATGGAAACGGGGCTGGATGTGGTGCTGTTCACCCGCAATACCCGCAGCATTGAGTTAACCGAGTCCGGGCGTTATTTTTTCCGCAAAGCTACCGACCTGCTGAATGATTTTCACGCCATCAAACGCAGCATCGATACTATTTCACAGGGCATAGAAGCACGGGTTCGTATTTGTATTAATCAGCTACTTTATACCCCTAAACACACCGCACGCTTATTACAGGTGCTGAAAAAGCAGTTTCCTACCTGCCAGATAACCGTAACAACTGAAGTGTATAACGGCGTCTGGGATGCGATTATCAATAACCAGGCGAATATCGCCATCGGCGCGCCCGACACGCTGCTGGACGGTGGCGGCATTGATTACACCGAGATTGGCGCGATTCGCTGGGCTTTTGCTATCGCCCCGGATCACCCGTTAGCCTTTGTGCCGGAGCCAATCGCTGAAAGTCAGCTACGTCTCTACCCTAATATTATGGTGGAGGACACCGCGCATACGATTAATAAAAAGGTGGGCTGGTTGCTGCATGGGCAGGAGTCGATTCTGGTGCCAGATTTCAACACCAAATGTCAGTGTCAGATTCTGGGCGAAGGGATTGGTTTTTTGCCAGATTACATGGTTCGTGAAGCGATGGAACAATCACTGCTGGTTATCCGACAAATTCATAACCCGCGCCAGGATTCACGCATGTTACTGGCAACCCAACACTCTGCCACCGGCCAGGTGACGCAGTGGATTAAAAAACAATTTATGCCTAAAGGGATATTAACGGAGATTTATCAGGATTTACTGCATCGGGAGAATTGATACCAGCCAACCTCCCGACGCACCCTGAATAGCGGCTTACATCAACCACCGGCTTTCATTACCCAGTCAGAGACAAATTTATTACCCGGAACCGGCGGAGAGTACAAATAGCCCTGCAAAAAGTGAACGCCTTTACCGATCATTAAGTCCGCCTGTTCCTGGGTTTCTACCCCTTCCGCCACGATACTCAGACCGGGCTTACGCGCCAGTTCGACAATATTGTCCACAATATGGCCGGAGATTTCATCAACACTCGCCATTTGCACAAACGACTTGTCAATTTTAATAAAATCGACCGGAAACGCCTGCAAATAACGATAGGTTGCATAACCAGTACCAAAGTCATCCAGCGCAAAGGTAATGTTGTGCTGATGAAGGCTATCAAATATCGCTCTGGCTTCTGGCGTTACCGGAATGGGGTTACGTTCCGTCAGCTCAAGAACCAGCTTGATTTTATCGTTGCCTAATTTCTTGACCAGGTTCAGGCACTCTTTTTCAAATCCCGCAGCCAAAAAACAGCCCGCCGAGACGTTGATACCAATATGGAAATTGTCCGGCAACAAATGTTTTACCGGCAGCAGAATATCCGCAGTCTGTTTCATCAACTGGCGGGTCATTATGACAATAAGACCAGATGACTCCACCAGAGGAATAAACTGATCCGGCGGGATGATTCCCGTTTGCGGATGCTCCCAGCGAACAAGCACTTCACAGCCTGTCAGTACCCCTGTCTGTGCGCAGAAAACAGGTTGGATCCATGGTTTAAATTCATGGTTTTCCAGCGCCAGGCTGATGGCTTCAGGCGTGACAATATGGTGACAACGGTTGTCAGGGATATAAAATTTATTTGTATTACCTGTGGCAGTGACTACCTGTGGATGATATTGAAAAAAGATATCCCGCCAGAAGGTAATATCACTCTGAATACCGAGTTTTTCGTACAGTTGTTTCTTTTGATGTGAAATTGTTTTTGCGCTGCGGTTTCTATATTGTGATATTTCTGTAACCGACATCCCCTCCATCAGCAGCTTGAGTAAAAGCCGTTCTTTCTCGGACACAATACCAGGCAACGTCAGATTAACGGTTGCCCCGAACTCTTCAAGAAAAACACTCAAATCATGCGAAGCCATTTAACACACCTTGCTTAAATCATGTGCGCCAGCTAAATCCGCTTGTCTCCTTTCTGGCAGAAAAAGCTGACTGCAAGAAAATAATACAGAGAGTCGAATTGTCACTCATCCGACTCCCTCTCCTTTTACGAATTATTCAGTTCAGAATGACCACTTAACGCCAATCATCGCGGAGGTGTCATTATATCCCTTGTCCGCAACCTGAACGCCCACATTTCCCCAGACATTCAGGTTGGCATTTAGCTGTCCTTCCACCCCGGTTTTTATCTCGGCAATATTTCGGGCTCCATCCTGAGAGACTGACACGCCATCCATGCGAGTGCTGAAATCCTTACTGTTATGTAGCCAGTTCACTTCCATAAATGGCTGGAACTCGCGGGATTTACCTTCATCCATTTTATGGTGGCTTTTAAGCCAGGTTTTCACGCCCAGTCGGGTTTGAATGTTACCGTCTCCTTCGCTTCGCACCAGAGTACCGTTGCTTTCGCGATGCTTATCAGCTTTTACGCCCATCCAGGTAATCTGTGCTTGTGGCTGGATATACCATTCGTTCCGCGTTCCCTGGCTGCCATTAAATTCAGCTAATTTGTGCTTGTATCCAGCCTCCAGTGAAGCAGTAAATCCTTTTGATTTATAAGATTCGCTCTGTAAATCATCACCTTTCACTGTGTTATCAAACCAGCTGTACTGCGCCCAACTGTCGAGATACGCCCCGTTATGTGACTCATCATCCGCATACCAGGTCGCATATAACCCCGTGCTGTAACCATTTACGCTTGCTTTAGTTCGATAACCGGTGCGCGATGAGATAGTCTTGCTGTCACTGTTGCCGTAACCGGCCATGACGCCCAGACGCCAGCGGTCGTTGCCACTTATACTCCACTGCGCGATATCGCCCCCCAGTTACAGAACATAGCGATTGCTTTGGGTTTTCAACTGGCCACTTGCATCACGCCATTTGTTGTGGCCCCCTTCATGACGCATCCACATGGTGGTTTGTTTCTGCTCACCCGTTACCAGATCGGTATAGTATGTGCTCCCCAGACGTTCATGCAGTCGGGAGGTAAACATTGTGTTTGCTGCCGCAAGGTTCGCGATGTAACCACCAGCCTCCGGGCGCAGGTCATTATCCAGATTCTGGTCAGGAACAGGCGTTGGCTCTGGCGTCGGATTCGGCGTCGGATTCGGTGTCGGATTCGGTGTCGGATTCGGTGTCGGATTCGGCTCCGGATTCGGCTCCGGATTCGGCATCGGCTCTGGCTCCGGTTGCGGTTCAACTGACTCACCACCGCTGGTCAGATACCAGTTACCGCTGTTTGCCCCCTGACCACGTGCGAGAGTGTAGTCATACGCGCCCGCAACGATACGCCCCGCCTGAACAAACTCCCCCTCGGACTTACCACCTACATGGATAAGTTCGATACCGTTAAGGGTTTTAGCGCCTGTACCGCCAGCGTTATTCACCGTAACGGACGTCATGCCGCTGGTATCGCCCTCAACAACCAGTTTATCAGTCACTGAATCATCGCCATTCAGTACCGTATTCATAACCAGTTGACCGTTATTACCGTGGTAGTTCCCCTTCACCACTAACGCATTGCCCGCTTGCTGTCCTGACATCCCGGTCATCAGCGTGCCGTTGTTGGTCAAATTGCCACCCAGGCTGTAGCTCACAGGCACAGCCGCTCTTTTTTCACCGCTATTATTCAACACCAGGATGCCGTTGTTCTCAACGTTTGCGCTACCCAATCCCTGCGCGTGACTTACCAGGACATGAGCTGAGTTAGCAATATTCATATTCGCCGTCAGACTGCTGTTATCGCCCGCGATATCCAGCGTGCCGCCCTGAACATTCAGCTTCCCGCTTCCCGTTAATGAACCGGTTGCAGTGCCCCCGTTGGCAAGAGTCAGAGTTCCGCCGTTTAAGTTCAACAGCGAATCGGCGCTACCATTGAGCGTACCCACAGTCTGGCTATGACCATTCATATCCATTTCAGTTTCTGCCGCCAGACGCAGTTCCTGGGTATTACCCAACACATTATCGTTATTCAGCAAGAGCGTCCCGCTACGCAGATCGGTAACACCGGTATAGTCGTTGTCTTTGTTAGAAAGCGATACAGTCTGGCCTTTCTGGCTGCTGAATGCCAGGTCACCATTACCGGTAATTTTTGCGCTGAGATCGGCGGCATTCTCACTTTTACCATTGGCACTCAGCACCAGCGCATCGCTGTCAGTAGCCTGCAAATCAAGCTGCGTCAGGCCATAGCCGATATACAGGCCGTCATTATTTACTCCACTCGTCAGACGATAGTCATAAGTGCCAACGGCAGCTTTTTTCCCATTCTGCTGAATATCACGTTGCGCACTGCTGGAGAGAGTTTGTCCATTTTTATCCTGCAATTGCAGATTGCCCGCATCCCCCAGCACCTCCGCACCTTGCGCATCAACCAGCAGAATGGCGCTGTTATCATCATCAACTTCAGTGAGCGATAATGCAGAGTCAATATCACGAGAGACTGAGCTTACAACGTCGCGGTCGGCAACCTGAATAACCCCCTCGCCCCGTAGATCCAGCGTTTTGCTAACTTTGACGGTTCCTTCTGTCATCTGTGCATCAGTTGTCAGAGCACCAAAATCAACGGTTCCGCCGGAGAATCCCAGAGTGCTAATGGAGTGAGTACCATTACCCACCGTTATCTGACTTCCCTGACCCGCAGTGATCCCGCCTCTCTGCAGAAACTCAGCATTCTGTTCCAGGTTAAATGTCGTGTTCTGGAACGCCAGTGAACCCTGGAACCAGTCGGTGTAAGCAAACTCATCGAAGGAGAATGCATGATTCCCCATGTCTATTTCAACAATGCCTTTACCTTGAAGATCGTTATCAAATACCCAATCTTTGTTGGCATTAATTTGCAATTTGCCATCAACATCCAGATCCGCATTACCGATGTTCTTTTCTTCAGTAATAACAGCTACAGCATCGGAGGCGACATCAATATATCCGCTAAATGCATAATTATTACCGGTCAAAGCAACCGTCCCACTGTCGATACTGATTGTACCGTTGCCGGAGATCTTATTGGCAAAGGTCATGCTATCGTCAGCCTTCAGGTGTAATTTTCCGCGATTAGAGATATCTGCCGTGCCTATATTTTGAGTGATCCCCAAAGCTCCATTCTGGCCAATCGTTACTTTGCCGCTAAATGCAGAATTGTCACCGGTTAAGTAAGTCGTGCCACTGAGCGCATTGATATTGCCCAGCCCCTCACTACCACTGACAATGTTAGCGGAAATAATCGCGTTATCATCCGTGTGGTTTAATGTGATTTTCTTTTCGGATGTCGAAGCCCACACAAACTCAATTTTTTCGGCATCAATAATCCCTGCCGCTTTCGCATCACTCCCTTCCTGTGCACCTAACGCCAACTCCGAATTAGTGCTTAAACTAATTTTCGGTGCAGAAATTTTGCCGCCTTCTGAAACAGCAAGTGTGGTATCGGAGTTTTGATTATAATAGCCCAGACTAATTTGCTCACTGGCATTAACTTCACCACCGTTATTAACAGACAGGTACTGATCTCCGCCGTAACTGCTGTAAACGCCCATGAAGAAAGTTTTGGAATTTACCTGGCTACCTTCGCCACTGACATTTCCCTGCGTATAAGTCAGACGACTGGTGCCCTTAACATGAATTTTGCCGCCGTTGGAGACATTAAAATAGCCGCGATCATGCCAGGAGCCGGAGTTTGAGTCATAGAGATCATCAGCATACAATTCACTACCGGCATTTGAAACGTTTAGAAATCCCGTCCCTTTCAGCAGTACATCAAGCTGACCATTGATATACACTTTGCCTCCGGTGATATCCAACCCACCACCAGAATTGAGCGTAAAACGTGGACGAGAAGTGTCTGTAACGTCGATAACCAGATTAGCATTATCAGTAACCGTAATACGGTAATCGATGTTCTGATCGGCCTTGCCAAAATCAATAGTCTTGTCCTGGTTCACGGTGACATCACCAGAGAACGCCAAAGATGAATATAAACCTATCGCACTAATTAAAACGGCCCTTGCCTTCTTTCCTTTTATTCTACTTCCCAGCTCAGAGCAAACGCACCAACAGTTACGGGACCTGTTCCACTTTAGCCGATATATTTTATTCATGAGACTCTCCAGCAATGCATCCAGACAAAACCAAGCTCTCATACACCGAGGTGAATTAAATTCCGTACCTCGACCTATGAGAGATATAAAAATTCAAAAAGACTGCATAATATCGAAAGCTGTATTATTCAGGCATACAGTTCAGAGGGTAATATAGGGCTAACTCTCCACTGGACACGTTTTCCAAATTAACAACCGCAACATCATCCTTACATTAACTTCCAGTTTTGAACACAGGCGCATTATATGTATCTACGAATGCAGATCAACTCAAAATATAGTCCAAAGCAAAGCATTGAGACCCCATATTAATATAAGAAAAATTGGTAACACTAAATGAGTATATAAATATAAGACTTGTCTTATTAAAAATAATATACTGCTTTAGGACTGAATCCATTCAGCAAAAATATAACATCTTATTAAGAAAAGAAAAAATCTCAGCGGGATTTGACTGTTATTACAAGGAAACATCTGAATGCTGTAAATATATAAGCGTGGATTTTCACACTAAATCTTTACAACGTAAAACTATAATGACACAAACAGTCGACGTTCGGTTTATTTTTATCCACCAAACATAACACAAATGAACGGGTGTTTTAACTGCCTGTTTTTTCATCTGGTATATGCGTTCCAGCTTCTGAACGCCCAGATAGAGCAGTTATTCCTTTCAATATGACAGCGCCATTCTGGATGTTCTTACCAGAATGGCCGCCAATCTCTCTCAACAATCCTCAATAATCAGGTACACCGCCTTCACCGGCCCGTGAACCCCAACAACTTTGATAAGCTCAATGTCCGCTGTTGAACTGGGGCCACTGATGATGTTAATGCAGGATGGCATACGTTCACCGGCCTGCGCTTTCTGGTGCAATTTTTCTGCCAGCTGCGCCACTCGGGGCAAAATAGTGCTTTTACGCAGGATAAAAATAGAGGACTCAGGTAGCAGACTCAATGAACGTCCGCGCTCGGCGGCGGAAAAAAGCACCACACCTCCCGACTCTGTTAAGCCATATTCAGCATACACAACGCCAACTTTCGCCTGCTCCGCCAGAGCGATATTCTCGACACCTTTCGCCGGATCCCACACGACGGCATTGCATTCCTGCTGTAAACGCCCACTGATCCCCAGCTCCTCCAGTCGCTTGTCGCCACTGACCACGACCGACTGATCTCCCAGCTCTTTACACAAACGTAATGCCGCTTCTGCCGCCTGCGCCTCGCTGGTCAGTTCACAACGCGTCAACATGACATCGCTGGCAAACTGGATAAACGCATCACAGTGCTGCTGTTGGTTAAGTTCGGTAAGCCGCTCGTTAGCATAATTGTTAAGCGGCGCATCTGCTGCTTGCGGTTCAAGTCGCAGCGGGCGCCCCAGTGCCTGAGCAACGTTGTTCAAAAATTCGCTCCGATTATCCATTCTTTTTCTCCTGCGCCTGATGTTTCTTAAACCAGCTACGGAAACTCTCTCCGTCAGCTTCAGGAAGATCGCGTGCTTCCATCCAGTCGCTAATTGCGCCGATCCTGAGTGGTGTTTTGCCGCCATTGATAAACCAGCTTGCCGCATGGGCGCCAGCCATCATTCCGACTTTCCACAACCCCGGATGACTATTGGCATAAGCAAACATTTTGATCGCCCGTTGCTCTGCTTTTGCTGTTATCCCTTTTTCTGCCATCACCCGACGATGACGTAAAATTAGTTTCGACAGCGGAATACGCACCGGGCAAACGCTGTCACAGGCTGTGCATAGAGAACAGGCGTAGGGCAGATCTTTAAAATCTTTATAGCCGCCAAGCAGTGGAGAAATCACCGCGCCGATTGGTCCTGGGTAAATAGAGCCATATCCGTGACCGCCAATATGGCGATATGCCGGACAGGTATTCATACAGGCTCCGCAGCGAATACAGCGCAGCACATCACGAAATTCAGAGGCCAGCACCTCAGAGCGTCCGTTATCGACAATAACCAGATGAAACTCTTCAGGGCCATCAACGTGTCCCGCTTCGCGCGGCCCTGTCAGCCAAGTGTTATATCCCGTCAAACGCGCACCAACGGCACTGCGCGCCAGCATGGTGATCAATACATCAACCTCGGCAAACGTGGGGGCGATACGCTCCATACCCATCACCGCAATGTGCGTTTTCGGCAGCGTGGTACACATTCGCGCATTACCTTCATTAGTCACCAGACATACCGAACCGGTTTCTGCCACCGCGAAATTACAGCCGGTAATACCGATTTCAGCACTGAGGAAATCTTCGCGGATCTTTTGACGGATGAATAAGGTCATCGCTTCAGGCGTTTCCGGGCCATCATAGCCCAGACGTTCGTGTAGCACCCGGCGGATCTGGTGGCGATCTTTATGAATAGCCGGAACCACAACATGAGATGGCGGATCTTGATCCAGCTGGAGAATGTATTCCCCCAGATCGGTTTCAATCACCTGAATGCCAGCATCCTGCAACACATGGTTGACGCCAATCTCTTCGGTCACCATTGATTTAGACTTCACCACTTTCCGCGCATTTTTACGCTGGGCGATCTGCAAAATGTAGCGGGTAGCATCTTCTTTGGTTTTTGCAAAATAGACGTGGCCGCCGTTTTGCGTCACTTTTTCTGAGAGCTGGTACAAATAAGCGTCAAGATTACTCAGAACATGATCACGTATCTGGGCAGCACGATCGCGCCACTCCTCCCAGTGCCCTAATTCATCAACCATTTTTTGCCGATTTGCACCAATACGCTGCTGCGCGTTTGCCACCGCTTTGCGCATGATCGGATCTTCAATTTGCTGACGGATGCGTGTCTTAAATTCTGTATTACTGGTTTTGATCGACATCTTTATATCCTCAGCGGCTCATCAGCACTTCAGCAATATGCATAACTTTGACTTTCTGCCCTTCCCGTTGTAATCGCCCACTAATGTTCAGCAGGCAACTCACGTCAGCGCCAATTAAATACTCAGGGCGGACTTCCATCAGGTGTGAAACCTTTTCTTTCACCATCTCGCCGGATATTTCGGCCATTTTGACCGAGAACGTGCCGCCAAACCCGCAGCAAGTATCCTGTTCGGCAAAGGGCAACAGCTCCAGTCCGCGCACATTTTTCAGCAGCGTAAGTGGCTCGTCCTTCACCCCCAGCTTACGGGACAGGCTGCAAGATGGGTGATACACCGCTCTCCCTTGCAAGCTGGCGCCTACATCCACTACCCCTAATTTATTAACAATAAAAGAGGTGAGATCCTGCATACGCGCGGCAACCTTTTCGGCACGTAATGCCCATTCAGGTTCATCCGCCAGATATGTCGGGTAACTTTTTACGGCATAAGTGCAGGAACCAGCCGGTGAAATAATGGGATCGTCGTTATCCTCCAGTGCGGCAATCAGATTTTTCATCCCTGGAATCGCTTCTTTGATATAACCACTATTGATCGCAGGCTGACCGCAGCATCCCTGTTTCTCCGGGAAATTTACACGACAGCCGAGTTTTTCCAGTAGCAGCACGGAGTCTCGTGCCATCCTTGATTTCAGTGCATCACCAATACAGGTAACAAAGAAATTTACATTCACAACCAACACTCCATTACTTCATTTCTGTTTATGCCCGATGGCAACCACCCCTTCTGGGTTATCAATCATCAATAAAAATAGGGGCTCTTTTTTATTAGGTACTAAAATACAATTCCAAACTCATTTGTATGACAAAACAGATAATCCTTCATTCAATACCGGGATGCAATAACTAATTTTATTTCTTTCGGCGTCGCTCACATTTTTATAAAGACAACCTCTATCAATATGGGAGCGTAAATTTGATTTAAGTAGGTCACAAAGTTCATAAACCCAATCTTAAATACCTATTTAGAGCTACTCATTTCGGAGCTGTTAAAATATACACGCATCGTTATGAAAATCAAATTATTAACAATGGATATACAAATATTAACAACTGTAATTTTATTTTACTGAAGCGATTCAGTTTGCATTTTTTATTTTCATAATGAGCTAGCCTTGCTCGGAAAAATATATAAACAAGGTTGATAAATATAGTCAGGAATAGAAATGCACGGATATTTAATGTTTGCTATTGCACTCTCTCCTTTGCTCCTTATGGTATTTTTGATTCTGAAACTGAAGATGCCTGTTCATTATTCAGTACTGATATCACTGGCATTTACAGCTGTTTTATCTGTCCTGTTCTGGGACATGCCAATACAGAATCTGAAAGCCTCAGTGGGTTATGGCGCACTCAAAGGATTATGGCCGATCGTGATTGTGATCCTCGGTGCAATATTCAGTTATAACGTCATGCAGGCAACCAAAGCTCTGGATATTCTCCGCGATATTCTCGCCAGTATTAGCGAAGATAAGCGTATCCAGGTACTCCTTATTTCATGGTGTTTTGGTGGTTTTCTTGAAGCTGCTGCCGGTTACGGTACTGCGGTCGCCATTCCTATTGGTATCCTCATTGCGTTGGGATTCAACCCACTGAAGGCCGCAATTGCTTCACTGGTTGCCAATACTGTGCCTACAGCGTTTGGGGCGGTAGGTATTCCGGTTTCAATCCTCGCCGAGCAGGTTAACCTGTCTGTTTACACCTTAGGTGGAACAATTATTCTGCAATTAGCGATTTTTAATCTCCTGCTGCCCTTTGTCATTATTTGTATTATTGGCGGCGGCGTGAAAGCGATTCGCGGCGTATTCCTTATCACACTGCTATGTGGCATCGCGACACTTATTCCGCAATACTTTGTTGCCATCCATCTTGGTGCCGAATTGCCCGCTTTTGCTGGCAGCCTGGCTAGCCTTTTCGCTGTCGCGATTGCCAGCCGTCTGCGCAAAGGTGAAGTAGACCCAGAGTGGCGTATTGCAGCCAGCCATACCCGTGAAATGGCACCACGTTCGGCAAAGGTGCTGTTCCGGGTCGGTTCTATTTACCTGTTTATTTTTGTCTTTATTCTGCTGTGCTCACCGTTATTCCCAACGATAAAAGCAGCAGCATCTAAGCTGGCTTCAGTGCTACACTTTTCACTGGTCGATGGCGGGACCTTAGCGTTAAAAATAGAATGGCTCACAACGCCTGGAATGTTGATTATCTTTGCAACTATTCTCGGTGGTTTTATTCAGGGGGCATCAGCACGCGGTATGCTGGAAGTATTTATCAAAACCGTATTCCAGCTTAAAAATTCTATTATTGCGATTATGGCCATTGTCGCCATGGCAACAGTTATGGATCTCAGCGGCATTATTTCTACGCTGGCTCGGTCAATTGTCGATCTCACCGGAAGTTCATACGTCTTCCTCGCGCCGGTCATTGGTGCGCTGGGTACTTTTGTCACAGGCAGCGATACTAACTCGAATATTTTGTTTGGCAAACTGCAAACTATTGCAGCCAGTAAGTTGCATATCGATCCCAATTGGCTGGCGGCAGCGAATACTTCCGGTGCCACGGGAGGGAAAATGATTTCACCACAAAGTATTGCCATTGCCATTTCTGCCACAAAAATGGAAGGGCAAGCCAATCAAATAATGTCTGGCACCATGAAGTACTGCTGTGCCTACATCGCAATACTCGGCTTAAAAGTAGGTCTCTTTTACTTCTGGTTTATGCGATAAAGTGGTTTTCTTAACCATATGCTTTTATATGGATAAGGATGCACGCAACGATTAAGTAACAGAAATCTTGCCTTTAGAATGCCAGGATGTTCTTTATTTCTACCAGAACATCCTGCTGTTTTTCACCGCTACGCTGAGTATGACATGCTCTATTTTTATAACGGGTAATCTTATCCATACTTCGTTTATAAGCTAACCCCCTGAAGCTGTCTGACTCTTTCCCGATATTCTCCAGGAGTACAGCCAAACTCACGAACAAATGCCTTGTGAAAGGATGATTCACTGGCATAGCCTACTGACTCAGCGATCACCACGACGGGGAGCGTTTCCCTGGAAAACCGCTGAGCCGCTATTTGTAGCCGCAACTTTGTTAATACAGCCAGTGGCGTGGTTCCAGAAACATCACGAAAAAGTTGGGCAAAACTTGCCCTGGACATGTGAACGATGCTGGCCAGCGATTCGACTGTCCAGGGATGACCAGGCATTTCCAGCATTTGCTGAATCACCGCACCAAGGCGCGGATGAAGCAACAAACTAAGGATATTTTTCTCCGTATTAGCCTGTACGATCCATCCACGCACGGCGAGTGTAAAGAGTGTGGCGCATACCTGGCTGCACAGAGCATCCGCTCCCGGCATTGCCGCTCTTGATTCCTGTTGTAGAAAAGGAATCGCCTCCCTCAGCCAGTTAAACTCCACGCTGTCACTTTCCGGTGCCAAAAACAGAGCTTCCGGCAAAGAGGTTAAAAAATAACGCGCCGAACGTTGCAGCCGAAGAGTGCCGCACACAATACAGGTCGATTCATTTTCAATGTGACTCAGGCGATGAGCTGAATTTTGTGGTAGCAGAACCACATTCCCAGGGCGCAATGTAAAGGTCTGCCCCGCCGGCATTTCCAGTTTCGCCGAACCTTGTGTTAACACATGCCAACGAATAACCGATAGTTCCCCCGCAACATGTGGAAGCTGCCAGTCACTTCCTAACTCGCAATTTTTATCGATCGTTCCTTGTGGAGCGTTAAGCATCAACAAACGGCTAAGGGCATCCATATCAGACTCCTGAGTAGTTTTTTGATTATAGACAGCAATAATCTTATATAAGCCTTAAGCCAATATCATCAATTAGTTAATCATCATCGTTATATTGTGACTCTGATTAAAAAACAACGAACATCAGACGATAAGACAAAATATCAAGCGTTGTGAAGAAGTGTTATTTACGAATTTACGTCTATAGTCATTACGTCAAATGAATACGTTTCGACAGGAAATTATCATGAATAAATATCAGGCAGTTATTATTGGTTTTGGTAAGGCAGGAAAAACATTAGCCGTCACGCTGGCTAAAGCGGGTTGGCGTGTGGCTCTCATAGAACAATCGAATGCAATGTATGGCGGGACATGTATTAATATCGGCTGCATCCCAACCAAAACATTGGTTCATGATGCACAACAGCACACAGATTTTTCCCATGCCATGCAGCGTAAAGATGAAGTCGTCAATTTTTTACGCAATAAGAATTTCCATAATCTTGCGGATATGCCCAATATCGACGTGATCGTCGGGCAAGCGGAGTTTATCAATAATCATATTCTGCGTATTCATCGACCTGAGGGAAATCTGGAGATTCATGGTGAGAAAATTTTTATTAATACCGGCGCACAAACTGTTGTTCCGCCAGTTCAAGGAATAACCACGACACCTGGCGTCTATGACAGTACCGGATTACTTAACCTGAAGGAATTACCCGAACATTTGGGCATTTTAGGCGGGGGATATATTGGCGTTGAGTTCGCCTCTATGCTCGCTAATTTTGGCAGTAAGGTGACTATTTTTGAAGCAGCGCCTCTATTTTTACCTCGGGAAGATCGGGATATTGCTGATAATATCGCAACTATTTTACGTGAGCAGGGAGTGGATATTATCCTCAACGCCCATGTGCAGCGTATCAGCCACGATAAAAATAAAGTACAAGTGCATACCGGACACGCTCAACTGGCGGTGGATGTCCTGTTAATTGCTTCCGGTCGCCAGCCTGCTACCGCCTCGTTAAAACCAGAAAATGCCGGGGTTGCGGTGAACGAGCGCGGGGCAATTGTCGTTGACAAGCGATTACATACCACCGCAGACAATATTTGGGCGATGGGAGATGTTACCGGCGGGCTGCAGTTTACTTATATTTCACTGGATGATTACCGCATTGTGCGCGATGAGTTACTGGGAGAAGGCAAACGTAATACTGATGATCGGAAAAATGTGCCTTATTCCGTATTCATGACTCCTCCACTGTCTCGGGTTGGTATGACAGAAGAACAAGCCAGAGAGTGTGGTGCAGATATTCAGGTGGTTACATTGCCTGTAGCGGCAATTCCACGCGCCAGAGTGATGAACGATACCCGTGGGGTATTAAAAGCGATTATCGATAATAAAACCCAGCGCATATTAGGGGCATCACTGCTATGTGTTGACTCCCACGAGATGATCAATATTGTGAAAATGGCGATGGATGCCGGATTGCCTTATAGCGTATTACGCGATCAGATTTTTACTCATCCGTCGATGAGCGAATCACTCAATGATCTATTTTCATTAGTCAAATAAACCCAAAATCAGACGCCAGGACAAATCTTCTGGCGTCTCAGAGAAAACAACTTTATTAATTTTTGCTTATTCTATAACTTCTTAATCACTCCATTGATGGTATTTTATATGTTTAAAAAAACTGTTTTATTTGCAACGCTATTATCTGGCGTTATGGCTTTTTCCACCAATGCAGATGACAAAATAGTCCTGAAACATGTCAGCGTCTCGTCAGTATCAGCCTCACCGACCGTTCTTGAGGATGCCATTGCTGATATCGCCAGAAAACATGACGCATCATCATGGAAAATCACCTCCATGCGGATTGATAACAACTCAACCGCGACGGCAGTATTGTATAAATAAGGATGTTGATAATGGAAAAATACCTGCACCTGTTAAGTCGGGGAGATAAAATTGGCCTGACATTGATTCGTCTGAGTATTGCGATTGTTTTTATGTGGATTGGGTTATTAAAGTTTGTCCCTTACGAGGCCGACAGCATTACACCATTCGTCGCGAACAGTCCGCTAATGTCGTTCTTCTATGAACATCCAGAAGAATATAAACAGTATCTGACTCACGAAGGCGAATATAAACCGGAAGCCCGGACATGGCAAATTGCTAATAATACCTATGGTTTTTCCAATGGCCTTGGCGTCGTGGAGGTGATGATTGCTCTGCTGGTGTTGGCAAATCCTGTTAACCGGTGGTTGGGTTTATTGGGTGCATTAATGTCATTTGCCACACCGCTGGTAACACTCTCATTTTTAATCACCACTCCTGAAGCCTGGGTGCCGGCTCTGGGGGATGCTCATCATGGTTTTCCTTATTTATCGGGAGCCGCTCGTCTGGTGTTGAAAGATACCCTGATGCTGGCTGGCGCAGTCATGATAATGGCTGATTCGGCTCGGGAAATCCTTAAGCAACGAAGTAATGAGTCGTGTTCAGATTTTAAAATTTAACTCTTTATAATCAGAACAGAATCTGTTGTTTAATTTTTCAGGCGTCAGTTTTCCCTTTGTACAGGTAAGACTGACGCTATTTTTATGCTCAATGTTTCCTTGTTTAAGGTTGGGGCTTACCATATCTCTCACGCTAACATATAAACAGATATCTTTTTTCCGCAATGAGAGGCAGAGAGTGGCACGAGAAAATCTTAATGATTTAATGACATTCATCGTTGTTGCGCGTGAAAAGAGTTTCACCAGGGCTGCTGCTCAATTGGGGATATCACAATCGGCTTTGAGTCACAGTATGCGCACCCTTGAATCTCGTCTGGGTATGAAACTCCTCACGCGCACCACCCGCAGCATATCGCTAACGGATGTAGGGCAATCAATGCTTGATGAGCTGGGGCCTTATATTGATGGGATTCAGGGAACATTGCAGCAACTAAAAGATCTCAATAAGAAGCCAGCTGGAACCGTTCGAATATCCACATCCGATTATGCTATCAGGTCAGTCATCTGGCCAAAACTTGAGCCATTACTAAAAGAATATCCGGATATAAATCTGGAATTAATTGATGATTATACTTTAACGGATATTGTATCTGGTCGATTCGATGCAGGAACTCGCCTGGGAGAACAGATATCCAGTAGACTGGCCCCCTGAATCTCCAGACAACCAATATCACTTATTTAAGTGATAGT